>DMHI01000270.1 GCA_003449515.1 Lysobacteraceae bacterium
GCGATGATGTGCGTGGCGATGCGGTCGAGGAACCAGCGGTCGTGCGAGATCACCATCGCGCAGCCGGGGAACTCGAGCAGCGCGTCTTCCAGCGCGCGCAGGGTCTCGATGTCGAGGTCGTTGGACGGTTCGTCGAGCAGCAGCACGTTGCCACCCTGCAGCAGGGTCTTGGCGAGGTGCAGGCGACCGCGCTCACCGCCCGAGAGCGAGCCGACCATCTTCTGCTGGTCCTGGCCCTTGAAGTTGAAGCGGCCGATGTAGGCGCGCGACTGGATCTCGACACCGTTGATGTTGAGGATGTCGGCGCCGCCCGAGATTTCCTGGAAGACGTTGTGGTTGCCTTCCAGCTTGTCGCGGCTCTGGTCGACATAGGCCAGCTTCACCGTCGAGCCCATCGTGATCGTGCCGCTGTCCGGCTTCTCCTGCCCGGTGATCATCCGGAACAGCGTCGACTTGCCGGCGCCGTTGGGACCAATAATCCCAACAATCGCGCCGTTCGGGATGATGAAGGATAGGTCGTCGATCAGCACGCGGTCGCCGTAGGCCTTGGTGACGTTCTTGAACTCGATGACGTTCTGGCCGAGGCGCTCGCCCGGCGGGATGAAGATCTCGTTGGTCTCGTTGCGCTTCTGGTAGTCGACGGCCTGCAGCTCCTCGAGCCTTGCCAAGCGCGCCTTGCCCTTGGTGCGGCCGCCCTTGGCGTTCTGCCGCGACCACTCGAGCTCCTTCTGGATCGCCTTCTGGCGCGCCTTCTCGGAGTTCTCTTCCTGCTTCAGGCGCTCGTCCTTCTGCTCGAGCCACTGCGTGTAGTTGCCCTTCCACGGAATGCCGCGGCCGCGGTCGAGTTCGAGGATCCACTCGGCGGCGTTGTCGAGGAAGTAGCGATCGTGGGTGACGGCCACGACGGTGCCGGTGTAGCGGGCGAGGAACTGCTCCAGCCACTCCACCGATTCGGCGTCGAGGTGGTTGGTGGGCTCGTCGAGCAGCAGCATGTCGGGCTTCTGCAGCAGCAGGCGGCACAGCGCCACGCGGCGCTTCTCGCCACCCGAAAGCTTTCCAACCATCGCGTCCCACGGCGGCAGGCGCAGCGCGTCGGCGGCCACTTCGAGCTGCTGCTCGACCTGGTGCGCGTCGCCGGCGGCGAGGATGGCTTCGAGCCGCGCCTGTTCGGCGGCGAGCTTGTCGAAATCGGCGTTCTCTTCCGCGTAGGCGGCGTAGACGGCATCGAGCTGCGCCTGCGCGCTGAAGATCTCGCCCAGGCCTTCCTCGACCGCTTCGCGCACGGTGTGCTCGGGGTTGAGCTTCGGCTCCTGCTCGAGGTAGCCGACCTTGATGCCCGGCTGCGGGCGCGCTTCACCGACGAAGTCCTTGTCGACGCCGGCCATGATGCGCAGCACCGTCGACTTGCCGGCGCCGTTCAGGCCGAGCAGGCCGATCTTCGCGCCGGGGAAGAAGGACAGCGAGATGTCCTTGATGATCTGGCGCTTCGGCGGAACGGTCTTGCTGACACCGTTCATGGTGTAGATGTACTGCATGGCTTCACTCCATTCGGACGCGCCCGGCCGCGGCGGCGCCGGCGGCGGGTGGGGGCATTGGGGGACTGCGGAAGTATACCGGAGGGCGTGCGGCGGCCGGTTCGGCAGCGCCGGCTGAATGCCTGTCGTCACCGTGGTTCACGGCAGGATCCGGTTCAGCCGGGCCGTCGGAAGCTGCCCTTGCGCTGCCACATCTCCCGCTGGCGCCCCACCCACGAGGTCCACGCATGAAGACGTCCGCCTTCCCCCGGTTCGCCGCGCTGCTCGCTCTCGCCTTCGCACTGGCCGCGCCGGCACCGCTGCTCGCCGACGACGATGATGACGATGACGACCGCAAGCACCACCGCTGGGACGGCCACCGCGGCGGCGACTGGCGCGATGATCGCCGCTGGAGCCACCACGACGACCGCCGCTGGAGCGACCACGACGACCGCCGCTGGGATGACCGCCGCTGGGACGACCGCGACTACCGTCAGGGCTTCCGCGACGGTCGCCGGCACGAGCGCCGCTGGGATCGCCACGACGACCGCCGCTGGCACGGGCGCGAGCGGGTGATTGTCCGCGAGGTCTACCGCGCGCCGGCCTATGGCTGGGGCCCAGGCTGGGGCCCGCCGCCGCGCCACCTCGGTCCGCCGCGCTGGGCCCGTGGCCATCGACTGCATGACTACCGCGGCGTGACGACCTACATCGTGATCGACTACCACCGTTATGGCCTCTACCACCCGCCGCGCGGCCATCATTGGCGCCGCGACGATCGCGGCGACTGGCTGCTGGTGGCGATCGCCACCGGGATCATCGCCGACGTGGTGTTCGACTGAGTTCCCGCGCCCGCGCGACGCGGCTGATGGCCGCGGTCGCCCGATCTTGCCCGCGGCCTGCCTGAACTCGGCGCCCGTCGTGCCCGCCGAGCCTGCGAGCCTGCCGCCTCCCGATCACGGATCGACCCCGGAGGTGCCCCATGCGTCTTGCGCTGAAACTGCTCGGCATTGGCGGGCTGATGGTGTTGCTGCTGATCCCCCTCGCCCTGCTCGATGGCCTCGTCCACGAGCGGCAGTCGCGCGCCGCCGACGTGGTGGCCGACATCGCGCAGGCCAGCGCCAACGCGCAGCGTGTCACCGCGCCGCTGCTGCGCCTCGAGGTTGAACGCGAGGTGCAGCGGATGGAGCGCGCCGGCGACGACCCGCGCTTCCCGCTGCAGCCGGTGTCGCGCACCGAGGTGGAGACGCTGCTGGTCGCCGCCGAGACGGTCGAGGTCGACGCCACGCTTGCGACGGAAACGCGCCGGCGCGGGCTGTTCGAGGCACGCCTGTACCAGCAGAAGGCCGACATCCGCGCGCGCTTCCGCGTACCGGCGCTGCGCGCCTTGCCCGGCCAGCAGTCGGTGCGCATCCGCGACGCGCGCTGGGTGCTGGGACTCGGCGACAACCGCGGCATCACCGCGCTCGCGCTCACCGCCAATGGCCAGCCGCTGCAGGCCGAGCCGGGCACCGGCGTGGTGTGGTTGCCGGAAGGCGTGCAGGCCGTGCTGCCCGGCGACTGGGCCGCGGGTTCGGCGCTCGAGACGCAGGCCGCGTTGACCCTCACCGGCACCAGCCAACTCGCCTGGCTGCCGGTGGCCGAGACGTTCCGCTGGACGCTTGCCGGCGACTGGCCGCATCCGCGTTTTGCCGGCTTCGCGCTGCCCACCGAGCGCGAGGTGCGTGCGGATGGCTTCAGCGCGGAATGGCGGATGTCGGCGCTGGCCAGCCAGGCTCCGCAGCGGCTGGCCGCGTGCGGGCCGGAGGCGCACTGCGGCGGGTTGGAGGGCACCGCGCTGAGCCTCGAACTGCTCGATCCGGTCGACCGCTACCTGATGACCGACCGCGCCATCAAGTACGCCCTGATCTTCCTCGGCCTCGTGTTTGGTGCGGTGTTCCTGCTCGAAGTGCTGCGCGGTGCTGCCGTGCATCCGCTGCACTACCTGCTGGTCGGTCTGGCGCTGGCGCTGTTCTTCCTGCTGCTGCTGGCCCTGGCCGAACACCTCGGCTTCGCGCTGGCCTATGCCCTTGCGGCCACGGCCTGCGTCGCCCTGATCGGCTACTACCTGTCGGGCGTGCTCGGCGGCTGGAAGCGCGGCCTCGGCCTCGCCGGGCTGCTCGCTGCCCTCTACGGCGCGCTCTACGGCCTGCTGCAGTCGGAGGACCACGCCCTGCTGCTCGGCGCGGTGCTGCTGTTCGGCGTGCTGGCGGCCACGATGGTGCTGACGCGGCGGATCGACTGGTCGAAGGTGGGCCTGCCGCGCACCGGAGGGGAGCGGCCCAGCGGCGGCGGGGCCGGGTGACGCGGCGGGG
>DMHI01000237.1:0-351 GCA_003449515.1 Lysobacteraceae bacterium
CGCAGCACCTCGGGCGGCAGCGTCTCCACGCCCACCACGGAAAGCCGCGCATCGCGTCCCATCAGGTCGCGCAGCACGGCCGGCATGCGTGCCGGGGCGATCACCGCGGCCTGCTCGCTGCGGAGCTGGGTGTCGAGCGTCGCCGCATCGCCGCGGAGCTGCTCGAGGAGGATCCGGCGCGCTGCCTCGGGGTCGCGGCCGAGTTCCTGCTCGACACGCGCGAACGCCTCGCGGGCGCTCTCCACCTGCGGCTGCAACGCCGCGATCTCGTCGGCGCGCTGCGCCGCGCTGTCGCGGGCAGGCTCGATCCACGCCACGTACAGCACGAGGGCCAGCAGCGCGGCCACGGCG
>DMHI01000237.1:702-3598 GCA_003449515.1 Lysobacteraceae bacterium
AGCGTGCGCTCGCGCGGCTGCAGCGCCTCGAACCGCTGTTCCAGTTCGGCGAAGCGACTCATCGCGGCTCTCCCCGGGTGTCGCGGTCGTCGCAGCCTGCGGCGAGTGCCCGGCAGTGGGTGGCCATCTCGAAGGCCAGTGCCGGTACGCCGCTCTCCGGGCGCTCGATCCAGAAATGGCTGAACTCGCGTCCCTGCAGCGCCGGCTCGCGCGCCAAACGCTCGAGGTAGGCCGGCACCAGCGCGGCATCGAGCGAACGCCCGGCCAGGCCGAGGTCGTCGCCGCCCTGGTCGATGTGGATGCGGGTCAGCCACAGCGGCTCGGGGCGCTGCCGGCCGAGGCCCTCGAGCACGGCGCTGAAGGTCGTCGAGCCATCGCCGACGCCCTGCAGCTGATCGGCCAGCCAGCGGCGGCCGTCGACCGCGAACTGCGCCTCGACGAGCGCCGCGGTGAGGGCGGGGTCGGGCGCGCGCTGCGACAACTGTTCGGTCGCCGTTGCCATCGAAGCCTGCAGGGCGGCCTGCTCTGCGCTGAGGCGTTCGAGCTCCGCGCCACGGGTGGCGGCGCTCCACTGCGACAGCCCACCCCAGACCAGCAGTGCCGCCACCATCACCCCGATGAGCACGAGGTTGCGGCGCAACTCGCCGCTCGGCGCATGCGGGCGCAGGTCGTCGCGGTAGAGGTCGATGCGCTGGCTCATGCCTTCGCACCGGCATCAAGGGCCGCGGCGAGCGCCGTCAGCCGCACCCGCGCCTCGGGCGGATGGCTGTCAAGCATCGGCCAGACACCGGTTGGTGCCACCTCGTGGACCTCGAGGCCCAGGGTGCGCCGCAGCGATTCAGCGAGGCCGTCGAGCCCCGCCACGCCGGCGAGCAGCAGCAGGCGCCGCGGCGGCGGCCGCTGGTGGGTGCGATCGAAGTAGTCGAGGGTCCGCTGCAGCTCCAGCGCGATGCGCTCGAACAGACGATCGCTGCGACCACCGGCGGGATCGCGCAGCGCACGCTGGTCGTCGGCGTCGAACTCGAAGCGCCGCGACACGAACAGCAGGCCATCGCGCAGCGCGAACATGCTGCCACCACGCGCATCGAGCGCCAGCGCGGCCTGGCTGTCATCGCCGGGACTCAGGCGGCGCACCACCTCGGCCCAGGCGAGATCGGCGATGCCGATGCGCGCAAGCTGGAGGCCGGCGGCTTCGATGCGGGCGATCTGCGGGCGCAGATCGTCCTTCCGCGCGACCGCGAGGTAGAGCGTGGGCGGGCGGCCGCGGCTGTCGAGGCCGGGCACCTCGAAGGCGTCCATCACCGCGTCGTCCACGGGAAAGGGAATCAGATCGCGGATCTTCCAACGCAGCGCCTGCACCCATTCCGCGGGCGGCACGGCAGGACGCTCGACCTGCAGCAGCGCGTAGCTGCCGGGTTCGAGCACCCACTCGCAGTCCATCCCGGCGGCCCCGAGATCGCGCACGAGCCCCTGCAAGGCCAGGCCGAGGTCGCCGTCGCTCGCGCGCTCGGCGGCCAGCACGGCCCGACCATCGGCCGGCTGCGCGACCATCGCCAAGCGATCCGCCGACAGCATCAGCACCGCACGCCCGGAGGCGCGACGACGGCGTTTGCTGAAAAACCCCCAACCCGCGCTTGCCATGAACGCCCGCGATTCCCCCGCGCGTCGCGCGCGATTGCCTGATGCGATGCCGCGCAGACTTCCACAGCGGGGCCGACGGGGTCAATCGAATCCCGCAACGCATCACACTTTTTCACCGACTGGCGACGGTGCGATTCAGGCCAGCAGGGCCCAGGCCGCAGCAAGCAGCGCGAACAGGCCGACGGCTGCGGTGAGCGGCACGGCGGCCAGCGAGGCGATCGAGGCATAGCGCGCGAGCCGCCGCTGCCTTGGCGTCAGCGTGCCGTGGTGGGTGCCGGCAGCGGACAGAACGGCCAGCGCGGACACCCATGCGAAGGTGAAGCCGGCGAACGCCAGCGCCGCTCCGAGGGCCCAGGCCCACCACGGCATCACCGCCGTCACGGCATCCCACCACGCCGCCATCGGCTCAGTGCTCCGGGGCGGGGAGAGCGCCGGATCCGCCGGGCACCGCAGCCGCTGCGGCGAGGGCGGCCGCGGTCTGCGCCTCGAGGCGCGCGGCCAATTCGAGCAGCCGCAGGCGCTGTTGCTCGAAATCGGTGGCGACCAGCACCGGCGTGCCGGCGATCTCGGCCTGCAAGGCGCCGAGCAGGGCGGGATCGAGGCCGAGGGCGTCGGCATCCACCGTGTCGAAGCGCGCCGCAGCCTCGCGGAGGCGCTCACTGGCCACGCCGAAATTGCGCTGGTCGAGGTCGTTCAACGCCTGGAACAGGCCAAGCCGCGCCTGCACCAGCGCGGTGCGCGAGTCGGCGCCACGCGCTGCCCGCGCGCTGGCCGCGGCAACCGCATGGGCGGCGGCGATTTCCGCGTCCTTCGCGGCGACGACCGCAGCACTCGCGTCGGCCTGTGCCGAGAGCGCGCTGCTGCGCTGCCACAGGCCGATGCCATAGGCGATGACGAGACCGGCGCAGAAACCGACGATGGCGGTGACGACAGGATGGCGCGACAGCGGCGCGGCGGAGGTCGATTCGCTCATGCCGGCAGACTCCTCGGGACGGATGCCGAGGATAGCGCAGCCGGTTGCCCGGCTCCTGACGAGGCCGACGGTCGCGGGGTCGCGTCAGTCGCTGTCGGCCACCAGCCCGAACAGGTCGTGTTCGTCCGCACCCATGATCCGCACATCGGCGAACTGGCCGGGCTTCAGCTTGCGCGCCGCGCCGTCCTGGATCTGCACGGTGCCGTCGATCTCCGGCGCGTCGCCCTTCGAACGGCCGATCGCGAGATCGCCGTCGATCGCGTCGATGATGACCTGCTGCAC
>DMHI01000154.1 GCA_003449515.1 Lysobacteraceae bacterium
TCGGACTGCGGCATCGCCAACGTCAACATCGGCACCTCGGGTGCGGAGATCGGCGGCGCGTTCGGCGGCGAGAAGGAAACCGGCGGCGGCCGCGAGTCGGGTTCGGACTCTTGGCGTGCTTACATGCGTCGTCAGACCAACACGATCAACTACTCGGATTCGCTGCCGCTGGCGCAAGGCATCAAGTTCGAGCTTTAATCGTCGGGCTATACACTCGGGTTCACGCACTTTCGGCGGGGTGATCAGGCGATGCGATACGCGGCAGGGATGACAGGGGTGCTGGCGCTGGCGGCAATCGCTCCGCTGCACGCCGAGGAGCAGGCTTTCACCACCGGCGACGGCACGAGGTTCAGTCTGCCCGTGGTGGAAGGCCTTCCCGGTCGCGCCGAGACCGAGCGTGCGCTCTTCGAAGCGGCCGGCTTCGAAACCGACACCTCGGCCGCCCCCACCATCACCGATCGCTTCTCGTTCGTCTTCAAGGGCGGCGAGCAGCCGGTGCGCGTGCGGGTGGAGGACGTGACCCTGGCCAGCCCGCTGGTTCTGGCCGAAACGACCGTGCCCGACGACCTGCCCGATGCGGGCTTCCGGCGCTCGCGCTTCGAGATGCGTGCGCCATTGTGCGCCATCGCCCGCGGCGAGCCATGCAGTGCGTGGATGTTCGGCGCGCAGCCGTACCGGCTCTACCGCGCGACGCTCACCTTCGAGGACGGCAGCACCGACACCCTCCTCCAGGCCGAGCCCTACCGGATGCAGGCCTTCGTGGCACGCCTCGGCGAGCGCATCCCGAACCGGACGACGGAAGGCCTGTGATGGACACCGCGCGGCGGACTTCGACCCTCGCGGTGATCAGCCTGGTGTCCGGCCTGCTGGGCTGGACCTTCATCCCGTGGCTGGGCTCGATCGTCGCCATCATCACCGGCCACATGGCGCGCAACGAGATCCGTCGTGATCCGCAGGGTGTGGAAGGCGACGGCCTGGCCGTGGCCGGCCTGGTCCTGGGCTGGGCGATGGTGCTCGCGAGCCTGTTCGCCGTGCTGCTGGTGATCCTGTTCTTCGGTGGGCTGGCGGCCCTCGTGGCCTTCGCGGCCGGCATGACCGCCGCGATCAGCGTCTGACCCCGCCACACGCACGGATGCCGAGCATGTACGGTCTGGCCCGCAAGCTGCTGTTCCGGCTCGATCCCGAGCAGGCCCACGAACTCGTGCTGCGCGGGCTCGACGGCGCATGGCGGGCGGGCCTGAACCCGCTGCTCGCCGCGCGACCCCACCCGCTGCCGACGACCGTGATGGGGCTGTCGTTCCGGAATCCGGTCGGACTGGCCGCCGGACTCGACAAAAACGGGGCCTGCATCGACGCGCTGGCCGCGCTCGGTTTCGGTTTCGTCGAGATCGGCACCACCACGCCGCGCCCGCAGGTTGGCAATCCGAAGCCGCGCATGTTCCGCCTGCCCGAGCACGAGGCCATCATCAACCGCCTCGGCTTCAACAACGAGGGCGTGGATGCGCTGGTGCGCAACGTCGAGGCCTCGAAGCTGAAGCGCGTCGGCGGCGACACGGTGCTCGGCATCAATATCGGCAAGAACAAGGACACGCCGAACGAGCAGGCGGCGGCCGACTACCTGCACTGCCTCGGCCGGGTCTACCCGCTGGCCGACTACGTGACGGTGAACATCTCCTCGCCGAATACGGCGGGGCTGCGCGAACTGCAGGAGGAGAAGGCGCTGCGCGCGCTGGTGTCGGAGATCATCGAGGCGCGCGAGCGGCTGGCCACGCGGCACGGCCGGCGCATCCCGCTGCTGGTGAAGATCGCGCCGGACCTGTCGGACGACGACATCGACGCCTCGGCGCGCGTGCTCGGCGAACTCGGCGTCGACGGCGTGATCGCCGGCAACACCACGGTGGACCGCCTCGCCGTGGAAGGCCACCCGCTGGCGGGCGAGGCCGGCGGGCTGTCCGGCAGGCCGCTGTACGGCAAATCCACCACCGTGCTGCGGCGGCTGCGCTCGCGCCTGCCGGCCGACATCCCGCTGATCGGCGTTGGCGGCATTCTTTCCGGTGCCGATGCGGCCGGGAAGATGACCGCCGGCGCGGACCTGGTGCAGTTCTACACCGGCCTCGTCTATCGCGGCCCGGTACTGGTTGGCGAGTGCATCGAGGCGCTGCGGCACCGCCGCGACGGCGTGCGGGGATGAGCGAAGCGGGCTTCCGCGTCGGCGAAAACGTCTCGCTGGCCGGCCGCAACACCTTCCGCGTCGAGGCCCGCGCCGAGCTGCTGGCCGATGTGCACGACCCGTTCGCGCTGCCGGCGCTGCTGTCGGAGCCGTGGTTGCAGTTCGCGCCCCTGCTGGTGCTGGGCGAAGGCAGCAACGTGCTGCTGGCCGGCGACGTGCCCGGCCTCACGCTGAGCCTGACGCGGGCGACCATCGCGATCATCGACGATGGCGCGGATCACGCGCTGGTCGCCGCCGACGCCGGCGTGAACTGGAACGATTTCGTGCACTGGACGCTGGGCCACGGCCTGTGCGGCCTCGAGAACCTCGCGCTGATTCCCGGCACCGTCGGCGCCTGCCCGATCCAGAACATCGGCGCGTATGGCACCGAGGTGGCCGAGTTCATCGACTCGGTGCAGGCCTTCGACCGCGAGACGCTGCGCCTGCGCGAGTTCGAGCGCGAGGACTGCCGCTTCGGCTACCGCGACAGCGCGTTCAAGCGCGCGCCCGAGCAGAACGTCGTCACCGAGGTGCGCTTCCGCCTGCCGAAATCGCGCGGCGTGCAGACCGGCTACGCCGGTGTGGGCGACGAGCTGGCGGCGATGGGGGTCAACGGCGTACCGACGCATCGCCAAGTGGCGGAAGCCATCAGCCGCCTGCGCACGCGCAAGCTGCCGAACCCGGCGCTGCTCGGCAATGCCGGCAGCTTCTTCAAAAACCCGATCGTCGCTGCCGCGCAGGCCGAGGCGTTGAAGGCCACGCACCCCGCCCTGCCCGTGTTCCCGGGTGATTCCGTCGCGACGCGCAAGCTCTCGGCGGCGTGGCTGATCGAGCAGGCCGGCTGGAAGGGCCATCGCGAAGGCGACGCCGGCGTGGCCGCACAGCACGCGCTGGTGCTGGTGAACCACGGTCGCGCCACCGGCGGCCAACTGCTCGCGCTGGCCGGGCGCATCGCCGGATCGGTGCAGGCGCGCTTCGGCGTGAGGCTGGAGCCCGAGCCGCGGATCATCGGCGGCCGGTTCGAAGCGATCGCCACCACGTGAGCGGCGCGAGCGCCGGCGAGCGCAGCCTTGCGGCGCGGCAGGCCGGCCGCGAACTCTGGCGTGCCGTTGGCCTGATGGTCTGCAGTGCGGCGATGTTCGCCAGCATGGCGGTGATGATCCGGCTCGCGTCGAGCGAACTGCACGCCTTCGAGATCGCCTTCTTCCGCAATCTCTTCGGCCTCGTGTTCGCGCTGCCGCTGCTGCTCCACCACGGCCTTGGCATCCTGAAAACCGACAAGCAGCACGTCTACATCGGCCGCTGCCTGATCGGCATCATCTCGATGCTCTGCGGTTTCTACGCCATCGTCCATCTGCCGCTGGCCAAGGCGGTGACCATCAGCTACTCGACACCGCTGTTCGTCACCATCCTCGCGGTGCTGTTCCTCGGCGAGGTGGTGCGCGCGCGGCGCTGGGCCGCGGTGGCGCTGGGTTTCATCGGCGTGCTGGTGATCATGCGCCCCGGTGCCGACGCCTTCGACGCCATCACCCTGGTGGCGCTCACCGCCGCGGTGCTGAGCGCCATCGTGGCGATCAGCATCAAGGTGCTGGCACGCACCGAGAAGCCCGACGCCATCGTGCTGTGGACGACCATGCTGTGGGTGCCGATGTCGCTGGTGCCGGCGTTGTTCGTCTGGGAAGGACCGAGCGGCTGGACCTGGCTGTGGGTGGCCGCCGCCGGCTTCTTCGGTACCGCCGGCCACATGTTCTGGACGCGGGCCCTGCGCCGCGGCGAGGCCTCGCTGCTGACGCCGATCGGCTTCATGCAGGTGCCGTTCGTCGCGCTGCTGGCCTGGTGGTTGTTCGGCGAATCGGTGACCGCCTGGACGGTGGTGGGGGCGGCGATCATCTTCGCCGCCAATGCCTACATCGCGCACCGCGAGGCGCGCGTGGCCTCGCGCGCCGTGACCGACGCCGAGATCGGCCCGGAAACGCAGAAGCGCTGAGCCGTCGCCGCGGCGTGAGCATCGGCGGCCGGGCAAACCTTCGGCACATGCCCGGCGCGGCGGTCGGGCTAGGCTGCAGGGTGCGCCGCCGCCGAGGCGTCGAACATCCTGTTATTCCGTAACACTCCCGGGAAGCCCATGAAGAAATCCGCCCTGACGCTGAGCCTCGCGCTCGCCCTCGCCTCCCCGTTCGCGCTGGCCGCCGCAGCCGACAGCCCGGCGCCACCGTCGGCCAGCACTGACGGCCGCCCGCAGCTCGGCAGCTTCGGCATCGCGCTCGACAACCGCGACATGACGGTGCAGGCGGGCGACGACTTCAACCGCCACGCCAACGGCACCTGGTACGACAACTACGTGCTGAAGGACTACGAGACGCGCTTCGGCTCGTTCAACGAGCTCTCCGACCGCGCCGAACTGCAGGTCAAGGCGATCATCGAGGAGCTGGCCGCGCGCACCGATCTGGCGCCGGGCAGCAACGAGCAGAAGGTCCGCGACCTCTACGCCAGCTTCATGGATACCGCCGCGCGCGACGCGGCCGGCATCGCGCCGATCCAACCGATCCTCGACCGCATCGCCGCCATCGACACCCGGGCCGAGCTCACCGAGGCCTTTGGCCGCGCCGGCCGCGACGGCAGCGCGGCCCCGGTGGGCGGCGGCGTCGGCCTCGACCGCAAGGATCCGAACCGCTACCTCGTCGGCGTGGGCGTGGGCGGCCTCGGCTTGCCCGACAAGGACTTCTACTTCAACACCGACGCGCGTTTCGTGCAGATCCGCGCCGCCTATGTCGACCACATCGAGCGCATGCTCGGCTTCGCCGGCGTCGACAACCCCCGTGCCCGCGCGGAGGCCGTGATGGCGCTGGAAACCGGGCTTGCCCGGCACCACTGGGATCGCGCCCAGCTTCGCGACCGCGAGAAGACCTACAACCTCACCCGCTTCGACGACCTGCAAGCGCAGTTCCCCGGCTATGACTGGAGCGCGCACTTCAATGCGCAGGGCCTCGGCCCGCTCACGGAAGTCAACGTCACCACGCCGAGCGCGGTCGGGCCGATCGTCGAGGTGATCGGCGCAACGCCGCTCGAGACCTGGCGCGACTACCTCACCTTCCACGTGGTCGATAACCACGCCCCGCTGCTCTCCAGCGAAATCGACGCCGCCGCCTTCGCCTTCAGCGGCACGGTGCTGTCGGGCCAGCGCGCGCAGCGCGAGCTGTGGAAACGCGGCGTGTCGCTGGTAGGCGGGATGCAGGGGCTCGGTGACGCGGTCGGGCAGATCTACGTCGCCCGGCACTTCAAGCCGGAAGCCAAGGCGGCGATGGACCTGCTGGTCGAGAACCTGCGCAAGGCGCTGCGCCAGAACATCGAGAACCTCGACTGGATGGGGCCGGAAACCAAGGCCGAGGCCTTCAAGAAGCTCGAGAGCTTCAATCCGAAGATCGGCTACCCGAGCGAATGGCGCGACTACTCGGCCATCACGATCGTGCCGGACGACTTCATGGCCAATGTGCTGGAACTGCGCGCGTTCTACATCGACGACCAGAACCGCCGCCTCGGCACCGTGCCCGATCGCGACGAGTGGTTCATGACCCCGCACACGGTCAACGCCTACTACAACGCGGTGTTCAACGAGATCGTGTTCCCGGCGGCGATCCTGCAGCCGCCGTTCTTCGACGTGAACGCCGACCCGGCGGTGAACTACGGCGCGATCGGCGGCGTGATCGGGCACGAGATGGGCCACGGCTTCGACGACCAGGGCTCGCGCTCCGACTGGCAGGGCATCCAGCGGAACTGGTGGACCGACGAAGACCGCGCGCGTTTCGACGCCCGCACCAGGGCGCTCGTCGAGCAGTACAACCGGTTCTGCCCGATCGAGGGCCACTGCGTGAACGGCCAGCTCTCGCTCGGCGAGAACATCGGCGATCTCGGCGGCCTGTCGATGGCCTACACCGCCTACCGCATGAGCCTCGGCGGCAAGGAGGCCCCGGTGCTGGAAGGCCTCACCGGCGATCAGCGCTTCTTCCTCGCCTGGGCGCAGATGTGGAAGTCGAAGACCCGCGAGGAGGCACTGATCAACCAGCTTCGCGTCGGCCCGCACTCGCCACCGCCGTTCCGCATCAATGGCCCGCTGCGCAACATCGATGCCTGGTACAAGGCCTTCAACGTGACACCGGACGACGCGCTCTACCTGCCCAAGGAAGATCGCGTGCGGATCTGGTGATCAAAGGCCGCAGGGCGTGAGGACGCCGGGCCGGTTGCCGGCATCGGCGTTCAACGGTAGTGCTTGGCCACGTAGTCGTCGATGATCCCGACAAACTCGGCCGCGATGTTCCCGCCCTTCAGCGTCATCGCCTTCTC
>DMHI01000225.1 GCA_003449515.1 Lysobacteraceae bacterium
GCGAAGCTGGGCGTCACCGACAACCTCGTGCGGCTCTCGGTGGGCATCGAGGACATCGACGATCTGCGTCGCGAGCTTGACGGGGCGCTGGGCTGAGGATGCCGGGCTTCGTGCTCCGGGCCTTGCGCGCACCGCTGGCCGCGGTGCTCGATCATCGCTCGCTGACCTGGGAGCTGACCAAGCGCGACGTGCTGGGACGCTACCGCGGGGCCAGCTTCGGCCTGCTGTGGGCGCTGATCAGCCCGTTCCTGATGCTGCTGATCTACACCTTCGCCTTTGGCACCGTCATCGGTGCCCGCTGGCCCGAAGTGGAGTCGGGGGGCGCGAGTTTCGCCATCGTGCTGTTCGCCGCGCTGATCGTCCATGGCTTCTTCGCCGAGTGTTTGACCAGAGCACCGCTGCTCGTCGCCTCGCAGCCGAACTTCGTCAAGCGCGTGGTGTTCCCGCTCGATGTGCTGCCCTGGCCGATGGTGCTTGCGGCCGGTTTCCACGCCCTGGCGAACCTGTTCGTGTTCCTGCTTCTGCAGCTTGTTCTCGATGGCGCGATCCACGCCACCGCCCTGTGGTTTCCGCTTGTGCTGCTGCCGTTGGCCGTGCTTGGTCTTGCCGTAGGCTGGTTGCTCGCCGCGCTCGGCGTCTACCTGCGCGACATCGGCCAGGTGACGCCGCTGCTGTCGGTGGCCCTGCTGTTCCTGTCGAGCGCGATGGTGCCGCCCAGCGTGCTGCCCGAGGCCTACCGCTGGGTGTTCGAGCTGAATCCCCTGAGCTTCATCATGGAGCAGTCGCGCGACGTGCTGGTGCGCGGGATTGCGCCCGATTTCGTCGGGCTCGCGCTCTATGCGGCGGTCTGCTGCGTGCTGGCCGTGCTGGCCCGCGGCCTGTTCGCGAGACTGCGCCGGGGGTTCGCCGATGTCCTCTGAGCCGGTCATTGTCGTGCGTGGCCTTGGCAAGCGTTACCCAATGTATGCCAAGCCCCATCACCGCCTGCTGGAGCTGCTGTTCGGCGCGCGCGACGGCCGCTGGCGGCGCGAGCACCGGGCGCTGCAAGCGGTGAGTTTCGACGTTCGCCGCGGCGAAACCCTCGGCATCGTCGGTTGCAACGGATCGGGCAAATCGACCCTGCTGCAGATCCTCTGCGGCACGCTGGCATCCAGCGAGGGCGAGGTGCAGGTGCGCGGGCGGGTGGCGGCGCTGCTCGAACTCGGGGCCGGCTTCAACCCGGAGTTCAGCGGACGCGAGAACGTCTACCTCAACGCCGCCGTGCTCGGACTGACGCGCGAGCAGGTGGATGCCCGGTTGGAACGCATCCTCGGCTTCGCCGACATCGGCGACTTCATCGATCAGCCGGTGCGCACCTACTCGAGCGGCATGTTCGTTCGATTGGCCTTCGCGGTGGCCATCCATGTCGAACCGGACGTGCTGATCGTCGACGAGGCCCTGTCGGTCGGCGACGAGGCCTTCCAGCGCAAATGCTTCGCACGCATCGAGGCGATGCGCGCCGCCGGCTGCACGATCCTGTTCGTGTCGCACTCGTCGCAGACCGTGGTGCAGCTCTGTGATCGCGCGATCTGGCTCGACGCCGGCCGGTTGCGGCTGGATGGTTCGCCGCGCGATGTGGTGGCGGCCTACCACCGCGAGGTGCTGTCGGGCCGCGCGGATTCGGAATCCCGGGCCGATCGCGTGGAGGCGGCGGACGATGCATCGATCGTGCCGACAGCCATCGAGCTGCGCCGCTCGTCCAGTCTGGTGGAGTACGAGCGCCACGGGGGCGAGCTTTCGGGGGCAAGGCTCGCTGCGGTCGACGGCGGGACTGCCGAGGTGCTGGAGCGGGGTAAACGCTATCGCTTCTCCTACCAGCTTCGCGTCGAGCGCGATTCACCGGGCGCGCGAGCCGGAATGATGATCAGGAATCGGGAGGGTTTCGAACTGGCGGGCGCCAGCTTCGAGGTCGAACGGCTGCTTGGCCGCGACCCCGGCGCCGGCGATGTCCTTCGCGTGGCGTTCGAGTTCGATTGCCTGCTGTACCCGGGCACCTACTTCCTGTCCTGCGGCGCGATGGCCGTGGGCGAGGGTGGCGAGCACTACCTGCATCGACTCGTTGATGCCTACGAGATCCGCGTCCTGCCGGAGCTTTCCGGCGACCGGCGACGGGCCCAGCCGCAAGGGGTATTCGATCTCCGGGTCGATGTCGATGCCCGATTCGATCATCATCACGGGCCGAGCGCCTGATGCACGAGGATGCCGTGATCCAGCCAATCCGATCCTTCATCGTCGTGCTCGGCATGCACCGGTCCGGCACGTCGGCGATGACGGGTGCGCTTTGTGCGATGGGGTTCTCGCTGGGCGGTCCGGCACTGCCGGCTGCCGAGGACAACCCGCTCGGCTATTTCGAGAACGCCGCGGCGGTGGACATCAACGAGGCCCTGTTGCTCGCGCTGGGGCGCGGTTGGGACGACCTCCGCCCGCTCCCCGATGACTGGGAGCGCAGCGATGCCGCCGGGGAGGCGAGGCGGCGAATCGGTGCGTGGCTGGACGGCCTCGATGCGCCGGACGGACGGCTGGTGCTCAAGGACCCGCGCCTGTGCCTGGTGTTCCCGCTGTGGCGCGAGGTGCTGGTGTCGCGCGGCATCGAGGTGCGCGTGATCCTCGCGCATCGCGCGCTGCCCGAGATCGTCGCGTCGCTGGTCAAGCGCGACGCGCTGGCCGAGCGTCACGCCCTGCTGCTGACCCTCGCCCACGTCCTGCAGGCCGAGTACTCGTCGCGCGGTCTCGTGCGGGTGGCGTGTCGATACGGCGAGTTGCTCGAGAACCTGGCGCAGGGGCTTCGACAGTGGGTGTCAGGCTTGGGTCTTGAGCCCGTCACCGACGAGGCCATCGCACGCGCGCTGGCGAGCTTCGATCCTGGCCAGCGCCATCACCGCCACGAGGGCTTGCCGCTGGCCTGCGCTGGAGTCGAGGACCTTTGCGACGCACTGGCGCGCACCGGCGCGGCATGCGAGGCGGTGGTCGAGTTCGATGACACCGAACTCGAACGCGTGCTGCGTGCGTGCCGGGCGGAAGCGGCGACGCTGCAACCCCGCGCCGATGCGCTGTGTCTGGCGAGGGGTGCGGCGAGGACATTCGCCAACGAAGCACGGACGCTGGATGCTGCGCTCGGCGCCACGCGCGCGCTTGCTCTGCTGCGCCTTGCCGACACCGAGCGTCTTGGCGATCGGCTCCGGGAAACCGATCGCGCCTTGGCGGATGCGACGCGGCTCGCCAGCCTCAGGCTGGCGGAGCTTGGGGTGATGACGGCCGATCTGGCTTCAGCGCGTGTCGCCCTCTCGCAGGCCGAAGCGCTGGCTTTCGAACGCCTCGACGCGATGGCGGCACTCGATGCGGCGCTGCTGGAGGCACGGGAGGCCCTTGCACACACCGGGTCGCTGGCGATGGAGCGGGGGCAGCGGGCCGATGCCCTGGCAGCGGAACGCGATGCGTTGGCAGCGGAGCGCGATGCGCTGGTA
>DMHI01000106.1 GCA_003449515.1 Lysobacteraceae bacterium
GTTGAACAGCGTCGACTTGCCGGCATTCGTGTAGCCCACCAGCGCCACGCGCGGCAGTTCGTTGCGGGCGCGGGCGCGACGCATCTGCGTGCGCTGCACCTCGATGCGCTCGAGGCGCTTCTCCAGCGCTTCGATGCGCGCGCGGATCAGCCGGCGGTCGGTTTCCAGCGCGGTTTCGCCGGGGCCGCGCAGGCCGATCGAGCCGCCGCGCTGCGAGTCCATCGCCTTGCCCTTGCCGGTCAGGCGCGTGGCGGAATGCTTGAGCTGCGCCAGCTCGACCTGCAACTTGCCATCGGCACTCGCGGCACGCAGCGCGAAGATGTCGAGGATCAGGCCGACGCGGTCGATGACGCGACACCCGAGGTCGTCGCTCAGGTTTCTCTCCTGCACCGGACTCAGCCGCGCGTTGACCAGCACCACGTCAACCTCGGCGGCCTCGCAATAGCCCTTCAGCTCCTCGACCTTGCCACTGCCGAGGTAGTGGCTGGCGCTGGGGCGTTCGACGCGCGCCTCCACCACCGTCAGCACCTCCGCGCCAGCGGAGCGCGCGAGGTCGGCGAACTCCTCGGCCAGCGCGGGATCGCGGTGGCCCGGTGCCTGCGGCTGGACCAGCAGGGCGCGCTCTCTGCGGCGGCTGCTCATCGCGTCGCGCGGCGTTCGCGCCGCTGCATCGTCACTCGTCACCGTCGTGGGCAGACTCGTCGGCGTCGCCGCCCTCGCCGGTCGCGTTCACCTGCCCACCGCCCGGACCCACGCGCACATTGCGCGACGGCACCACGGTGGAGATGGCGTGCTTGTAGACCATCTGGCTGACGGTGTTGCGCAGCAGGACGACGAACTGGTCGAAGCTCTCGATCGTGCCCTGCAGCTTGATGCCGTTGACGAGGTAGATCGCCACCGGGATCCGCTCGCGACGGAGCGCGTTGAGAAACGGGTCCTGAAGGCTCTGGCCTTTCGACATGGGGGCACCGGCGTTGTTGTTCTTCTCGGGAGGCGCATCCTAGCCCGCGGCCGGGTCGCGTGCGAGTGGGTGGCGTCCGCGCCGACGCCGCACCGTCGCGGCGGTTCAGGCGCATGGGCCGAGGAAATCCCGCATCGCCGCGTCGAGCGCGCGGCGCGAGGCCCGCGGATCGAACCAGCGCGCGTCACGCTCACCGCGCAGCCAGGTGAGCTGCCGCTTGGCGAGGTGGCGTGTGGCGGCGATGCCCTGCTCGACGAAGGTCGCGTGGTCGATCACGCCGTCGAGGTGCTGCCAGGCCTGGCGGTAGCCCACCGCACGCATCGACGGCAGGTCGGCGTGCAGGCGCGAGTCGGCCTTCAAGGCGCGCACTTCATCGAGGAAACCCGCATCGAGCATCCCCTGGAAGCGCCGCGCGATGCGCTCGTGCAGCACCGCGCGATCCGCCGGGGCCAGCACCAGCTTCAGCACGCGGAACGGCAAGCGCTCGGCGCCGGCGCGGCCCTTCGCCTGCCACGCACTGATCGGCACGCCGCTCAGGCGGAACACCTCCAGCGCGCGCAGCGTGCGCTGGGTGTCGCCGGGCTTGATGCGCGAACCCGCAACCGGATCGATGCGCTGCAACTCGGCGTGCAGCGCCGGCAATCCGCGTTCGGCAAGCTCGGCCTGCAACGCGGCACGGGTGGCGGGATCGGATTCCGGCAGGTCGGACAGCCCGTCGAGCAGCGCGCTGAAGTACAGCCCGGTCCCGCCGACCAGCAGCGGCACGCGGCCCTGCGCGGCAAGTTCCCGCATCGCGGCCCGCGCGTCGCGGGCGAAGTCGGCGGCCGAGTAGGGCTCGTGCGGGTCGCGCACATCGATCAGCCGGTGCGGCGCGCGTGCCAGCGTCGCCGCGTCGGGCTTGGCGCTGCCGATGTCCAGGCGCCGGTACACCAGCGCCGAATCGACGCTGATCACGTCGGTGCCGAGTGCTTCCGCCCAGTCGGCGGCGAAGTCGGTCTTGCCCGCGGCGGTCGGGCCCATCACCGCCACGGCGAGCGGGCGGGCATCGGCGCGCGGGTCGGGTTCGCACCCGGCGGCAGCGGACGACGACGGTTCGACGGTGGACGGGGCGCTCGACATCGTCGCGCAGCATAGCGGCTGCGTCTTCACGCGCCGACCCGCACGGCGTTGAAGTGGCCCAAGCGCGGGCGTAGATTCAGCGCATCGACTGCCCCGTCGGAGCCCGCCATGTCACGCCTGAAGGCCCTCGGCTTCCTGCTGGTGTTCCTGATCCCGGCCACCCTGCCCGCCGCCGCGTGGCTGGCCGCGCACGCACTGCCCGCCGACGTGGCGGCATGGTTCCCGCTGGTGGCGCTGTTCATCGTGCTGCCGCTGGCCGACTACGCGCTCGGCCACGACAGCGCCAACGTGCCTGCCGAACAGGAGCGCGCCTTCGCGCACTCGCGCTGGTTCCGCGGGCTCACCGTGATGGCGCTGCCGGTGCACGTCGGCGTGCTGGCGTGGAGCGCGTGGTGGTTTGTCGGTGCCGAATTGGGCCCCGCGGGCATCGCCGGCTGGCTGCTCTCGCAGGGTGTGGTGGGCGGCGTGCTCGCCATCAACACCGCGCACGAGCTGATCCACAAGGACAGCCGCTTCGAGCAGACCGTTGGCGGCCTGCTGCTGGCCTCGGTGGGCTATCACGGCTTCAAGGTCGAGCATATCCGTGGCCACCACGTGCACGTGTCGACGCCGGAAGACGCGTCGAGCGCGCGCTACGGCCAGAGCCTGTGGCACTTCCTGCCGCGCGCGCTGGTCAACAACACGCGCAATGCGTGGCGGCTCGAAGCCGAGCGCCTGCGCACGCTCGGCCTGCCGGCACTGCACTGGCGCAACGAGCTGATCGCATGGACCGCCGTGTGGCTGGCGATGGCCGCCGGCGTGACCGCCTGGCTCGGCGCGACGGGGCTCGCGTTCTTCCTGCTGCAGGGCCTGTTCGCCGCCGGCTCGCTGGAAATCATCAACTACATCGAGCACTACGGCCTCGAGCGCCGCCGTCTGCCGGACGGCCGCTACGAGCGCACCACGCACCTGCACAGCTGGAACAGCGACTACCGGCTGTCGAACCTGATGCTGTTCCAGCTGCAGCGGCACAGCGACCACCACGCCTTCCCGAAGCGGCCCTACGCCATCCTCCGCCACCACGCCGACAGCCCGCAGCTGCCCGGCGGCTACGCGGCGATGTTCGTGCTGGCCCTCGTGCCGCCGCTGTGGTTCCGGGTGATCCATCCGCGTGTCGATGCCTTCCGGGCAACGCGCACCGGAGCCTGACCGGGCACGGCACGCTGGCCCGCTGGCCCGCTGGCCCGACCGGGCCTATTCGTCGTCCGGCCAGCGGATCGCGGCTGTTGCGGGTTTGCCGCGTGGTGCGGGTACGGCGGCCACGGCCGCCCAGACCTTCAACGCATCGACCGTCGCCGCCACGTCGTGCACACGCACCAGCATCGCGCCGTTCTGCACGGCGATCAGGTGTGCCGCCACCGAGGCCGCGACGCGATCGCCGACGGCACGACCGGTGATCTCGCCGAGGCTCGACTTGCGTGACAGTCCCGCCAGCACCGGCACGCCGATCGCGCTGAAACGCTTCACCTGTGCGAGCAGGGCGAGGTTGTGCTCCAGCGCCTTGCCGAAGCCGAAGCCGGGGTCGATGACGAGGCGGCGCTTGTCGATGCCGGACATCTCGCAGGCAAACACGCGCTCGGCAAGGAAGCGCTGCACCTCGCCAACCACGTCATCGAATGCCGGGGCCTGTTGCATCGTCCGCGGCTCGCCGGCCATGTGCATCAGCACCACCGCCGCCTTCGACGCGGCGACCGCCTCGATCGCGCCTTCGGCACGCAGCGCCATCACGTCGTTGACCATGCCGGCACCGGCCGCGAGCGCGGCGCGCATCACCCCGGGCTTGCTGGTATCGACGCTGATCGGCACAAGGGTCTCGGCCAGCAGCGCCTCGATCACCGGCAGGACGCGGGCCAGTTCGATGGCTTCGTCGACGGGCGCGGCACCGGGGCGCGTGGATTCGCCGCCCACATCTAGCAGGTCGGCACCCTCCTCGACCAGCCGCAGACCGTGCGCGACGGCCGCCTCGACGGTGGCATGGTGCCCGCCATCCGAGAACGAGTCCGGCGTGACATTGACGATGCCCATCACCTGCGGCCGGTCCAGCCGCAGCACGCGGCCGGCGCAGTCGAGGGTGGCGAACGTATCGAAGCCCTCGGAACCGCATCCGCCGCGGTATGCCGTCACGTTTGCGGCGCTGCCGGGCCGAGGGGTGCGCCCGCTGCCGGGCCGCCACTGTCGGCATCACCGGAGGCATTCGACTTGCCCCAGTCGGTCGGCGGGCCCGGGCGACGGCCTTCCATGATGGCGTCGATCTGCTGCGCGTCGATCGTCTCGTAGGTCAGCAGCGCCTCGGCCATGAGATGCAGCTTGTCCATGTTCTCGGTGAGGATCTGCGTGGTGCGGGCATAGGCCTTGTCGAGGATGCCGCGCACCACTTCGTCGATGCGGCGGGCGGTGTCGTCGGAGACGTTCTTGGTCTGCGACACGCTGCGACCCAGGAACACCTCGCCCTCGTCCTCGGCGTAGGCGATCGGTCCCAGCTCGTCCGACAGGCCCCACTTGGTGACCATGTTGCGGGCCATCTTGGTGGCGCGCTCGATGTCGTTGCTGGCACCGGTGGTGACCTTGTCGGCGCCGAAGATCAGCTCCTCGGCGACGCGGCCGCCGTACAGCGAGCACAGCATCGACTCGATGTGCACGCGGTTGTAGCTGTAGCGGTCGCCTTCGGGCAGGTACATGGTGACGCCGAGCGCGCGGCCACGCGGAATGATCGTCACCTTGTAGACCGGATCGTGCTCCGGCACGACGCGGCCGACGATGGCGTGGCCGGCCTCGTGGTAGGCGGTGAGCTTCTTCTCGGCCTCGCTCATCGCCATCGAGCGGCGCTCCGCACCCATCAGGATCTTGTCGCGCGCCTTGTCGAAATGCTCCATGCGAACGAGCTTGGCGTTCTCGCGGGCGGCGAACAGTGCGGCCTCGTTGACGAGGTTGGCGAGGTCCGCACCGGAGAAGCCCGGCGTGCCGCGGGCGATGGTCATGGCGACGACGTCATCGGCCAGCGGCACCTTGCGCATGTGCACTTTCAGGATCTGCTCGCGGCCCTTGACGTCGGGCAGGCCCACGACCACCTGGCGATCGAAGCGGCCGGGACGCAGCAGGGCCGGGTCGAGCACGTCGGGGCGGTTGGTCGCGGCGATCACGATCACGCCCTCGCCGCCCTCGAAGCCGTCCATCTCGACCAGCATCTGGTTCAGGGTCTGCTCGCGCTCGTCGTGGCC
>DMHI01000242.1:0-2121 GCA_003449515.1 Lysobacteraceae bacterium
CCGCCCGACAGCACGTAGTCGCCGATCGACAACTCCTCATCGACGTTCGCGGCGATGAATCGCTCGTCGACGCCCTCGTAGCGGCCGCAGAGCAGCGTGAAGCCCGGCGTTGCGGCGAGCGCGCGGGCTTTCGCCTGCGTGAAGCGCGGCCCCTGCGGCGAGAGGTAAACCAGCGGCCCGGTGGCACCATCGGCACGCGCGTCGGCGAAGCAGGCCTCCAGCGGCTCGGGCAGCATCAGCATGCCGGGGCCGCCACCAAAGGGGCGCTCGTCGACGCGCCGGTAGTTGCCCGCAGCGTAGTCGCGCGGGTTCCAGCCCTTCACTGTGATGAGGCCACGCTCGGCGGCACGTCCGACCACGCCCAAGGCCGCCGACTGGGCGATGAACTCGGGAAACAGGGTGAGGACGTCGATGCGCATGGGCGGGGCGAGGTCCGAGCGAGCGACGCGGAAAGCGCCGCACGCCGATCAGAACTCCGGGTCCCAATCGACGATCATGCGGCCGGCGTCGAGATCGACCGATCGCACGACATCGGGCGTGTACGGCAGGTAGCGTTCGCGCTCGCCTTTGATGGCGATGACATCGTTGGCGCCGTTGTTGAACAGGTGCGACACCGCGCCAAGCTCGACGCCCTCGACCGTCGCCACCTTCAGGCCTTCCAGATCGACCCAGTAGTACTCGCCGGGCTTGGCCGGCGGCAACTGCGAGCGCAGTACCCGGATCTCCGCGCCGACCAGCGCTTCGGCATCGTCACGCGATTCGACATCGGGTAGGCGCGCGGTGATCGAACCGTTCGGATTCAGCTTGCCTTTCGCGCCGGACACGGCGTGCTCCGCGCCGCGGTGGGCGAGGATCCAAGGCTGGTAGCGGAACAGCGCGTCGCGGGGGCTGGTCCAGGATTCGAGTTTCAGCTCGCCCCGGACGCCGAAAGCGCCGACCACCCTGCCGATGAGGATGCGGCGCTCGGTGTTCATCGTCGTCTCGTTCGCGCCAGCGGGCGGGCCGTGGCGCGATGCGCGATCAGGCGGCCTTGGCCGCTTCCTTGACCAGCAGCGCGACCTTGTCGGTCATCTGCGCGCCGTGCGACACCCAGTGCTTCACGCGCTCGGCGTTGATCTCGACGCGCTTCTCGGCGCCGCGGGCGACCGGGTTGAAGAAGCCGACGCGCTCGATGTTGCGGCCATCGCGGGCGTTGCGGCCATCGGTGACGACGACGTGGTAGAACGGGGCCTTCTTGGCGCCGCCACGGGCCAGACGGATCTTGACCATTGCTGTTTGCTCTGTAGTTCTTGGGGTCATGCCTGCCCGTTCAGGGGCAGGGAATTGGAAAGTGTAGTCTGGTCGTCGTGGAAAGGCAAAGATCAGGCTGAACGGCCCTCGACGGACGCGGTGCTCGGAAATATCGGGCGCGGCCCCAGGCAGGGTTCAGCGCGGAAAGCCGCCGCCCCCGCCACCGGGAAATCCACCGCGACCGCCCATCATCCCCTGCATGCCGCGCAGCATGCCTTTCATGCCTCCGCGCGACATCTTGGACATCATCTTTTCCATCTGCTGCCACTGCTTGTAGACCTGATTCACCTGCGCCGGGCTGGTGCCCGAGCCCTTGGCGATGCGCGCTTTGCGCGAGCCGTTCAGCAGGTCGGGATTGCGGCGTTCCTTCGGCGTCATCGAGTTGATGATCGCGATCATCCGCGGCACTTCCTTGCCGGTGACCTGCGCCTTCACGCTGTCCGGGATCTGGCCCATGCCCGGCAGCTTGTCCATCAGGCCCGAGAGGCCACCCATGTTCTGCATCTGCAGCATCTGGTCGCGCAGGTCGTTCAAGTCGAAGCGCTTGCCCTTGGCGACCTTCTCGGCAAGCTTCTGCGCTTTGTCTTTGTCGACGCTGCGTTCGACCTCCTCGACCAGCGACAGCACGTCGCCCATGTCGAGGATGCGGCTGGCGGCGCGATCCGGGTGGAAGACATCGAGGCCGTCGGGCTTCTCGCCCACGCCGGTGAACTTGATCGGCTTGCCGGTGATGTAGCGCACCGACAGCGCCGCACCGCCGCGGGCGTCGCCGTCGGTCTTGGTGAGCACCACACCGGTCAGCGGCAGCGCCTCGGCGAAGGCCTTGGCGGT
>DMHI01000242.1:2512-2633 GCA_003449515.1 Lysobacteraceae bacterium
ACCGCGCCGTGCAGCGCCTTGATCTCGGCCATCATCTCCGCGTCGATGGCCAGACGACCGGCCGTATCCACGATCAGGACATCGGCCACGTTGCGCTTCGCGGCGTCGATGGCCGCGCGGG
>DMHI01000145.1 GCA_003449515.1 Lysobacteraceae bacterium
AGGATGTTGGTCTGGAAGGCGATGCCATCGATGGTGGTGATGATGCTCTCGATCTGCCGCGCACCCTCGCCGATTCCCTGCATCGACGACACCACCTGCTGGATCTCCTGCGCGCCGCGGCCGGAGACATCGGCGGCCTGCGCAGCGACCTCACGGCCGGCACGCGCCGAATCGGCGTTCTCGCGCACGCTGGCGGTGAGCTCTTCGACCGAGGCTGCCGTTTCCTCGAGGTTGGCGGCCTGCTGCTCGGTGCGGACCGAGAGATCCTGGTTGCCGGCGGCGATCTCGGCCGAGGCGGTGTGGATCTGTCCGACCGCGAGCTTGATCTGCGCCAGCACGTCCTCCAGCGCGTCGGCGGTGGCGTTGGCATCGTCGCGCATCTGCGCGAACACGCCGTGCAGCGGCGCCTGCGAACGCACGGTGAGATCGCCGTCGGCCAGCGCCGCCAGCACCGCCTGCACCTCGGCGATGCCGCTGGCGCTGGCGTCGAGCAGGCGGTTCAACGCGGTGCCAAGCTGCAGGAAGAAACCCGACTTGCCGGCCAGGGCGATGCGGCCATCGAGACGGCCCTCGGAGGCGGCACCGACCAGCGCGTTGACCTCCTGCTCGGTGCGCACCTCGTCGCTGCGGTCGGTCCAGTTGGCGACGAGGCCGGCGACGCGGCCACGATCGTCACGCAGCGCGGCCAGCGCCAACTGCACATGGCTCTCGCCGAAGCGCAGCGGCACGATCCGCACCTCGCCAGAGGCCGCGACCTCGTCGATGCCCGGATACAGGGCCCGCAGCGATTGGCCCTCCGGTGCCGTGGGATCGAAGCCCGGCACGGCGGCACGAACGGCCGCGGCCATGCCGGCGAGACTGCGCTGCGCGGCTTCGTTGACGTAGACGACGGTGCCGTCGGCATCGGCGATCATCACCCCCGCCGCCGCGCCATCGAGCGCGCGGCGCACGCGATGGTTCACGGCGGCCACCCGGCGCTCCTCCTCGATGCGCGCCCCGAGGTCACGCTGCATCCGGCGCAATGCGCCGGCCACCTGGCCCACCTCGTCCTCGCCGCGGCCAGCGATGGGGTGGTCGAGCTTGCCCTCGGCCAGGGCCGAGACATCGACCACGGTCTGCGCCAGCGGGCGGCGGACCAGCAGGACAAGGATGAAGCGCACGGCCAGCGCGAGACCGATGGCGCTGAGCGCACCGATCAACAGCACGCGGTTGCGGATGCTGGTCACGCCCTCGAACACGACGGCGACCGGCGCGGACACCGAGAGCACGAAATGCCTCGGATCGTCGGCGCCGACCCGGAACGGCATGAAGTACTGCATCGCCGCACCGCCAGCGGCGGCGTCTTCCGCTTCGATGAGCAGCGATTCGCCCTTCGCCGCGGCGGCGAGGATCTCGGCCATGCGCGGGTGGACGCCGGGCTTGCCGAGCTGGTCGGCTTCCGGCCCCGCCATCAGCATGCCGGTGGGCGAATACAGGCGAAGCACGCCGGAGCCGTAGGGGCGCACCGCCGCGAGCTGCTCCTGCAGGCCGGCCAGTGCCACGTCGGCACCCGCCACACCGCGGAACTCACCGTCGCGGAAGATCGGCACCATCAGGCTGGTCATCAGCACTTCGACGCCGCTGACGTCGTAGGGGTAGGGCTCGAACATCGTCTCGCCGCCGAGGTCGCGGGCCGAGGCGTAGTAGTCCTCGGCGCCGATGTCCTCGGTTTCACCGCCCACCTCGGCGGTGACACTGCCGTCGTCGTTGCGCACCCAGTAGCCGGTGAAGCGGCCGATGGTCGAAATGGCGACCACGTTGTTGCCGACGAACTCGGCGTCCCGGCCATCGAAGGCGTTGCGCTCGAACTCCAGCCAGTAGCCCAGTGCCGTGGTGTCGCGCTCGGTGTAGCGGCGCAGCAGGTCGTGCAGGTAGAAGCGGTCGGGGCGCGGCTGCGCCATCTCGGCTTCCGCGGTTTCCGCAAGGCCACGGACCTTGGCGAGCGTGGACTCCATCGCCAGCCGGATGCGGTAGGCCTGGGCTTCGGCCAGTGCCGAAATCTGCGCAGTGGCGCTCTCGCTCTGCACCTGCGTGGCGTTGCGCACGCTCAACCAGGCGGCGATGCCGAAGGCCGCCACCGCCAGCAGGCCGATGGCGATCGTGGTTCGGGCTGCGATCGATTTCATCCGCGCACTCCCCTGAAGCGCGGCCGGGATCAGGCCGCTTTGCCAGCCATGTCGACCCGGCCGCGTACCAGCCCGGGCACGTCGAGAATCAGCGCCACCCGGCCATCGCCGAGAATGGTGGCACCCGCGATGCCGTCGATGCGCCGGTAATTGGCCTCGAGGCTCTTCACCACAACCTGCTGCTGGCCGATCAGCTCGTCGACCTCGAGGGCCAGCTTCTGCCCATCGCCCTCGACAATCACCGTGATCGGCGGGCGCTCCTGCCCGCCCATGCGGAAGTGCTGGCCAAGGTGGACCATCGGCAGGTAGTCGCCGCGGACCTTCAGCACGCGCCCCTCACCGCTGACCGAGCGCACGTTCTCGCTGGCCGGCTTCATCGACTCGACCACGTAGCCGAGCGGCAGCACAAAGACCTCCTCACCCACGCCCACGGTCATGCCGTCGAGGATGGCGAGCGTCAAGGGCAGCTTGATGGTGACCTTGGTGCCCTTGCCGGTGGCGCTCTCGAGAACGGTCTCGCCGCCGAGGCTCTGGATGTTGCGACGCACCACGTCCATGCCGACGCCGCGACCGGAGAGGTCCGTCACCGCGTCGGCGGTGGAGAAGCCCGGCGCGAAGATCAGGCTCCACACCTCGGCATCGCTGGGGTTCTCGGCAACCGCAATGCCCTTCTCGCGCGCCTTGGCGAGGATGCGCTCGCGGTTGAGCCCTTTGCCGTCGTCGCTGACCTCGATGACGATGTGGCCACCCTGGTGCGAGGCCGCCAGCGTGATCGTGCCGACCGGGTCTTTGCCGGCCTTGACGCGATCCTCGGTGGTCTCGATGCCGTGGTCGATGGCGTTGCGCACCAGGTGCACCATCGGGTCGGAGATTTTTTCGATCAGGCCCTTGTCGAGCTCGGTACTTTCGCCGAAGGTCTTCAGCGTCACCTGCTTGCCGAGGCGGCCGGCGAGGTCGCGCACCAGCCGTGGGAAGCGCTTGAACACCGCATCGACCGGCAGCATGCGCACGCTGATGACGGCCTCCTGGAGATCGCGGGTGTTGCGCTCCAGCGTCTCGAGGCCGGCGAGCAGGCGTTCGGCCAGCGGCCCCTCGATGCCGGTGCCGACCTGCTTCAGCATCGCCTGGGTGATTACCAGCTCGCGGACGAGGTTGAGATCGGAAGAGCACACGCTAGAA
>DMHI01000266.1:0-666 GCA_003449515.1 Lysobacteraceae bacterium
TCGAGAAGATGGCCGAGCGCGTACCCGACCTGATGCTGCTCGACATCGAGATGCCGCGCATGGACGGCTACGAGCTGGCGCAGACGATGCGCGGCGACGCGCGACTGCGCGACGTGCCGATCATCATGATCACCTCGCGCACCGGCGAAAAGCACCGCCAGCGTGCCTTCGAGATCGGTGTGAACCGCTACCTCGGCAAGCCCTACCAGGAGCCCGAGCTGCTGCGGCAGGTGTTCGAGCTGCTCTCCGAGGTGGCCGCGCGTGGCTGAGGCACTGGCGCTGAAGGTGGTCCTGCTGGCGCGTGCCGGCGAGGCCCGTGTGCAGTTGCGGCGCGCGATCACCGACCTTGGCGCCGAGCTGGTGGTCGAGGCCGATCCCAACGACCTCGCCGAAGGTGCGATCGCCGCCTGCGGTGCCAACACCGTGCTGGTGAGCGTGGAGCCGGCGGTGGAGGCGGCACTCGACCGCCTCGAGGACGAACTGCTGGCGCCCGGCATCACGGTGATGTTCGACGAAGCGGCCACGACCTCGGCGTTGGCCGGTTGGGATCAGGCGCGCTGGGCCCGGCATCTCGCGGCCAAGCTGCTGGGCGGCGATGTGCTGCCACCCGGTGCCGTACCTGACGCCCACCAGGAGGCCGCCGAGCACCTCGTCCCCGGCGCGCCG
>DMHI01000266.1:1006-5284 GCA_003449515.1 Lysobacteraceae bacterium
CCGGACGACCTCGATCTCGACCTCGTCGCGCTCGGCGAGGCGCTGGGTGCGGCCGAGACCGCTCCACGCGACGATGACGCCATCGACCTGCGCGGTATCGAGCTGATCGAGCTCGATGGGATCGACGGCGACGATGCCCCGCGGGCCACGCGATCCTCGCTCTCGCTGCTCGAAGCGCGCGAGCTCAGCTTCGGTGAATTCGCCGTGGGCGATGACGCCGCAGCCACCGACGCCAGCGACGACGAAGCCTTCGCCCGCCTCGCCGCCGCCTTCGACCAGAATCTCGATGCGCTCGACAGCGGCGTCAGGGCCGAGCCCGCTGCGCCCGCACCGGCGGCGCGCGCGGCCTTCGACTTCAGCGCGCTGGCCGGCCTCGAACTGTCGCCGATGAGCGACGAACCCGCCGCACCGCCGCCGATGGCCGTGGCGCGGGTGTCCGACATCGACTTCGGCCACCTCAGCCTCAGCCCGCTTGCCGACGAGTCGGCGCCGCCGGCCGAGGCCGGCGCGGTGCTCCTGGTGCTGTCCGGCGTCGGCGGTCCCGACGCGGTGCGCCAGTTGCTGCGCGCCCTGCCGGCCCACTTTCCGCTTGCCGTGCTTCTGCGACAGACGCTCGATGGTGGCCGTCACGACCGCTTCGTCGAGCAGTTGGCGAAGATCAGTCGCCTGCCCGTGGCGATGGCCGGGGCCAACGAGACGCCGCCGCCGAAGGCCGTGCGCCTGCTCCCCGATGGGCTTGCCTCGGCCGGTGCCCTGCGGTTCCCGGCGGCCGCCGGCGTGACCGCGCTGATCGATGCCGCGAGCGCCCGCGACGGCGCGGTGGTGGTGCTGAGCGGCACCGACGACGCGGCCATCGAGCCACTGAAGCGGGCCCTGGCCGACGGCCTGCGCGTGCTGGTGCAGGATCCGGCGAGCTGCTTCGATGGCAAGGCCGCGGCGGCGCTGCGCGATGCCGGCGCCACGGCGCTGCCCGCCGCCGATCTCGCGGCGCGGCTCGACGCGTTCTTCCCCTCCTGACCCGGGCCGAAGCGCCCGAACACGACGCCCACCGGAACCCCGCATGAGCTCCCCGCAGACCGACATCCGAGGCGTGCTGATCAACGTGGGCGGCGGCCGACTGCTGCTGCCGAACGCCAGCGTGGCCGAAGTCATTTCCTACTCCGAGCCCGAGCGCCTCGATGGTGCGCCGGAATGGCTGCTGGGCGCGGCGCGCTGGCGCGGCTGGCGCCTGCCGGTGCTGAGCTTCCCGCACCTGGTCGGCTGGCCGGCGGAACGTGCGCAGTTGGGCGCCAAGGTGGCGGTGCTCAAGGCGCTGGGCGGCAACCCGCGGTTGCCCTACATCGCGGTGGTGTCGCAGGGATTCCCGCGGCTGGTGAGCGTGAGCCGCGAGCGCCTCGTGGTGGTCGACGACATCGGCCAGCCGCCGCTCGGCGTGCAGGCGCGTGTGCAACTCGGCGAGGACGTGGCGGTGATTCCTGACCTGCTGACCGTGGAGCTGCTGGTCGACGAGGCGCTCGGCGAAGCGGCCTGAAGCCGGGCCTCAGGCCCAGTCGCCCGGCCGAGCCCGCAAGGGCTCAGGCCCAGTCGCCATACAGCGCCTGCAGCGCCGCGAGCACCGCGAGCCCTGCGGTTTCGGTGCGCAGCACGCGCGGCCCCAACTGCACGCCCTCGAAGCCGGCTTTCTCGAGCATGCGGTGGTCGCGTTCGCCCAAGCCGCCCTCCGGGCCGATCACCAGCGCGACCGGCGCGGCCACGTCGATGTCCAGCGCCTTGAGCGCGCGCCCGCGATGCGGGTCGAGGATCAGCCGGCGCGCGTCGACCGGCAGGGCGGCAACGGCCGCGTGCAGCGGCTGGGGTTCGGCCACGCTTGGCACGCGCGTGCGGCCGCTCTGCTCGCAGGCCGCGGCCACCACGCCGCGCCAGTGAAAGAGTCGGCGTTCGGCGCGCTCGGCGTCGAGCTTCACCTCGGTGCGTTCGGTCATCACCGGCTGGATGGCGCGCACGCCGAGCTCGGTGGCCTTCTGCAGGATCAAATCCATCTTGTCACCGCGGGCCACGCCTTGCAGCAGGATGATGGCCAGCGGTGATTCGTTGTCGCGTGCGTTGGCCTGGTCGACGGTCAGCTCGACGGCCTTCTTCTCCATGCCGGTGATGCGCGCGGCGTAGTCGCGGCCATCGCCGTTGAACAGCGTCACCGGGTCGCCTTCGCGCAATCGCAGCACGCGCAGCAGGTGCAGGCTCTTTTCCTCGGGCAGCCGCAGCGCGCGGCCCGGCGCGAGGTCGGCATCGACGTGGCAGCGGATCACGCGCATCGCACAAAGGCCTCGATGGCGGCGGCGTTGGCGTGTTCCAGCACGGCGAGGGCCTCGTCGTCGATGCAGTAGGGCGGCATCCAGTACAGCACGTTGCCCAAGGGCCGCAGCACGGCGCCGGCCTCGAGCCCGGCGCGGTAGGCGGCCAGCGCGCGCCGGCGCGGGTGGTCGGCGTACGCGCGGCGCGTGGCGCGGTCCTCCACCAGCTCGAAGGCGAGGATCATCCCGGCCTGGCGCACATCAGCGACGTGCGGATGGTCGACGAAGCGCGCGGCGGCGCGGGCCATGCGCGTGGCGAGGTGGCGGTTGTCGGCGATGACGTCGCGCTCGGCGAACAGGTCGAGGGTGGCGTTGGCCGCCGCGCAGGCGATCGGGTTGCCGGTGTAGCTGTGCGAATGCAGGAAGCCGCGCGTGCGGTCCTCGCTCCAGAAGGCCTCGAACACGCGCTCGTTCGTCAGCACGGCCGACAGCGGCAGGCTGCCGGCGGTCAGGCCTTTCGAGAGGCAGAGGAAATCCGGCGTCACCTGCGCCTGCTCGCAGGCGAACAGCGTGCCGGTGCGGCCGAAGCCCACGGCGATCTCGTCGGCGATCAGGTGCACGCCGTGCAGGTCGCAGAGCCGTCGGGCTTCGCCGACATAGGCGGGATGATGCATGCGCATGCCGCCCGCGCACTGCACGCGCGGCTCGAGGATCAGCGCGGCGACGTGTTCGCCCTCGCGCTCGAGCAGGGCGGCGAGCGCCGAAGCGGCGCGGCGTGCGCAGGCTTCCGCCGTCTCGCCGGGCTCGGCGTTGAACGCGTCCGGCGACGGCGCGAACAGCGGCTGCAGCAGCAGCGGGGCGTAGACGCGGCGGAACAGCGGGATGTCGCTCACCGCCAGCGCGCCGAGCGTCTCGCCGTGGTAGCCGTTCTCCAGCGCGATGAAGCGCGTGCGCTTGGCATCGCCACGGTTCTGATGCGCATGGAAGCTCATCTTCAACGCGATCTCGATGGCCGCGCTGCCGTTCTCGCCGTAGAACACCCGCGACAGCGGCGCGTGCGTTTCGCTGCGCGGCGCCAGGGCGACGAGGCGCTCGGCGAGGCGCAGGCCGGGTTCGTGCGCGAAACCGGCATAGATCACGTGCTCGAGTTCGGCCGCCTGCGCACCGATGGCCGCGGCGAGCCGCGGGTTGGCGTGGCCGAACAGGTTGGTCCACCAGCTGGAGATGGCGTCGAGGTAGCGGCGGCCGTCCAGCCCTTCCAGCCACACGCCGCGGCCACGGCGGATCGGAATCAGCGGCAGCTCGCCGCGGTGTTCGCGCATCTGCGTGCACGGGTGCCAGACCACGGCGAGGTCGCGGGCGAGGAAGGCCTCGACATCGCCCTCTGCTAGCATCGGCGCGATGGGAATGTTCTGCGTCATGCCGCGAATGATGGTGAGCCCGGGCCGGCCTGTCCATGCGCGACGGTGCCGGGACGGTGGCGTGGGCGTGGCGGCGGGGCGCGTGGCATGAGCCGGCCGCTGCCGGTCATCCACGGCCGCGAGGAGGTCGATGTCGGTGCCTATCGCCTCGAGCGCATCGATCTCGAGTTCAGCAATGGCGAGCGCCGCCGTTTCGACCGCCTGAAGTCGAAAGGGCGGGGCTCGGTGATGATCGCGGCACTGCCCGACCCCGAGACCGTGCTGCTGGTGCGCGAGTACGCCACCGGCACCCACCGCTACGAGCTCGGGCTGCCGAAGGGCAAGATCGACGCCGGCGAGGGCTGGCGCGAGGCCGCCGGCCGCGAGATGCGCGAGGAGATCGGCTTTGGCGCCGAGCGGCTCACGCACCTGAAGGCGATCACGCTGGCGCCGACCTACATGAGCCACGAGATCCAGCTGGTCGTGGCCGAAGGTCTGTTCGCCGACAAGCTCGATGGCGACGAGCCCGAGCCGCTGGAAGCCGTGCCTTGGATACTCGATTGCCTGCACGAGCTGATGCAGACCGA
>DMHI01000052.1 GCA_003449515.1 Lysobacteraceae bacterium
TCACTCTTACCCTACACGCCGCTCTTCCGATCTTATAGCGCCGGCGAAGCGACGCGGGCAAGACGCAGGACCGGACCGTTCAGGGTGGCGGTGGGACGCGGCAGGCCGCGCGCCGTGCACCGGCGCAGCCCGGCGGCCTCAGGCCAATGCGAGGCGCAGCCGGTGGCGGAACCGGGCGGGGTCGAGGCCGGTGAGGAGGCGCGCCCTGGCCGGAGCACCGGAGCGGTCGGCCCAGTCGACGATGGTGGCGCCGCGGGTGAGCCGCCCGCCGGTTTCCACGCTGAGCGCATGGCGGGCCCAGTCCGTCGCGGCCTCGGGCTCGAGCGCAGCGGCCATCGCCAGACCATCGGCCGAATGCCAGTGGCTGCCGCGCCGGCCCTCCGACCACTCGCGGGTGCGCTGCGAGATGGCCTTGTAGAACGCGGCCCTGGCCGTGCCGGCGTCGAGCCACGCCTCGACTTCGGTGTGCGGCAGGCTGTGGCGCAGCACCGCCTCCCAATCGACGAGGTCGTAGGCGTCGAAGGCCTCGAACACGATGTGCGCGGCCTCCGGGTCGAAGGCGATGTTGAACTCGGCGCTGACCGAGGTGTTGCCCCGCCCCGTCACCGCGCCACCCATGACGACGAGGCGGCCGATGCGCGAGGGCAGCGTCGGGTCGAGGCGCAGGGCGAGGGCGAGATTGGTGAGGGGCCCGAGGCAAACCAGCAGCAGGCCCGGATGCGCGCGGCTGAGGCGGATCATCGCCAGCGCCGCGTGCTCGGTTTCGGCGCGGCGCGCCGGAGCGAGGTAGCCGGTGTCGCCGAAACCATCACGGCCGTGCACGTAGGCCGCATCTTCGGCCGGGAACACCAGCGGCACCGCGCAGCCGGGGAACACCGGCACCTCGACGCCAGCGACCTCGCAGAGCTTCAGCGCGTTGCGCACCGTGTGTTCGAGGCCGACATTGCCCGCCGCGATCGTCAGGCCGACGACCTCGTGCTGCTCACTGGCGAAAGCCATCAGCAGGGCCCAGGCGTCGTCCACGCCGGGGTCGGTGTCGATCAGCAGCGGGAGGCGGTCGGGCATGGCGGGCTCCGGTGCGCAGCGGCGGTCAGCGGGCGGGCAGTGTGCCGCCTGCGCCCGCGCGGCGCATCACGCGGACGCGACCGCGGATGCGGATTCGGAGGTGCGGCATCACGCCGAGGCGTAGCGCGCCGCACTGCCGACCCAGCGCGCGATCACCGCTTCGGCGATGTCCGGCGAGGTGGCCAGCAGCTCGTCGGCGAGCGCGGCGACCTGCGGCAACAGGCGCGCGTCGCGGGCGAGGTCGGCGATGCGGAAGGCGGCGAGGCCGGTCTGCCGCGTGCCCAGCAACTCGCCGGGCCCGCGCAGCTCGAGGTCTTTCTCGGCGATGACGAAGCCGTCGTTGCTCCGGCGCATCACGTCGAGGCGTTCGCGCGCGATCGCGCCCAGCGGCGACTGGTACAGCAGAACGCAGCTCGACGCCGCGCTGCCGCGCCCGACGCGACCGCGCAGCTGGTGCAGTTGGGCGAGGCCGAGGCGTTCGGCGTTCTCGATCACCATCAGGCTGGCGTTGGGCACGTCGACGCCGACTTCGATGACCGTGGTGGCCACCAGAAGCTGGAGGGCACCGGCCTTGAAGCGGCGCATCGTCTCCTGCTTCTCGGCGGGCTTCATGCGCCCGTGCAGCAGGGCGACGCGCAGCTCGGCCAACACTTCCGAGAGTTGGTCAAATGTTGTCTGCGCGGCCTGCGCCTCGATCTCCTCGCTCTCGTCGATGAGCGGACAGACCCAGTAGGCCTGCCGGCCTTCGGCACAGGCCTTGCGCACGCGCTCGACGAGGTCCGGCCGACGCTCGGCGGCGACGGCGACCGTGGTGACCGGCGTGCGGCCCGGCGGCAGTTCGTCGATCACCGAGAGATCGAGGTCGGCATACGCCGTCATCGCCAGCGTGCGCGGAATCGGCGTGGCGGTCATGACGAGCTGGTGCGGCACGCGCTCACCCTCGAGGCCTTTGTCGCGCAGGGCCAGACGCTGGTGCACGCCGAAGCGGTGCTGCTCATCGACGATGACCAGGCCAAGCTTGGCGAAGGCCACACCGCCCTGCATCAGCGCGTGCGTGCCCACCACCAGTTGCGCTGTGCCATCCGCGATCGCGGCAAGCGCTTCCCGCCGCGCCTTGCCGGCAACCTTGCCGGCGAGCCAGGTCACGTGGATGCCGTGCGGCGCGAACCAGCGTTGGAAGTTCTGCAGGTGCTGCTCGGCGAGCAGTTCGGTCGGCGCCATCAGCGCCACCTGCCGCCCGCCAGCCACGGCCTGCATCGCTGCCAGTGCCGCGACCACGGTCTTGCCGCTGCCCACATCGCCCTGCACGAGCCGCAGCATCGGCGCCGGCTGCGACAGATCGCGCTCGACTTCGGCCAGCACGCGCTGCTGCGCGCCGGTCAGCGCGAAGGGCAAGCTGCGGCGCAGCGCCTCCACGGCCTCGCGCGCGGGCGGCAGCGCGAACGCGCCGTGCTCGCGCAGCGCGATGCGCTGGCGGCGCAGGCTCAAGCCGTGCGCGAGCAGCTCCTCGAAGGCCAGCCGCTGCTGCGCCGGGTGCGTGCCCGACAGCAGCGCGCCAACGTCGGCGTCGACTGGCGGGCGATGCACGGTGAGCAGGGCGTCCTTCAGGCCGGGCAGCGCGAGGCCCGACCATGCCGCGACCGGCACCAGTTCGAGCGATTCCGCCGACGGCAATCGATCGAGGGCAAGACGCACCAGCTTCGCCATCGAGCCGGGCCCAAGGCCTTCGACGATGGGGTAGACCGGATCGAGCCGGTCGCTCAAGCCCGCGCCCTCGTCGTCGCCGAGCACGCGGTAGCTCGGGTGGATGATTTCCCAGCCGCCCTGCCCCGGACGCACCTCGCCGAACACGCGGACGCGCCGGCCGCTCTGGAAGGCCTGCACCTGCTGGCTGCGGAAGTGGAAGAAGCGCAGCTGCAGCAGGGCACCGCTGTCCACGGCCAGCGTCACTTTCAGCATCGGACGACCG
>DMHI01000119.1:0-435 GCA_003449515.1 Lysobacteraceae bacterium
ACGGTCCGGTAGTAGGCCAGCAGCGTTTCCGCGCGGATCTGCCGCTGGTCCTTGCGGGCTTCGGCCTCCGCGACCGCCACGCCGGCTTCCGCCGCGCGAATGGTCGAACCGCGGCGCCCGCCCAGCTCGAAGGGCTGGGTGAGCATGAGCGTGGTCTCGTCGCCGGAGGCCAGTCCGGGTTCCACGAGATCCTCGCGGCTGCCGGAGAGGGACGGATTCGACAGGGTCCGGGCGCGGGTCAGCTCGCTGCGGGCGACCTCGATACGGGTCTGCCCGACAAGCTGCCCCTGATCACGGGAGAGCGCCCGCTCGACGGCGTCGTCCGCCGTCAGGCGGGTCGCTTCGGCAAGGGCATGAAACGGGAAACACGCACACAGCGCCAGCACCAGCCGGCCCAGCAGAACAGGGCAACGAATCACGGGTCCACTCCAGACG
>DMHI01000119.1:852-1361 GCA_003449515.1 Lysobacteraceae bacterium
GGGCGGAACGGCGAGTTGGGGTGGCCGGCGATCCGCCCCTGGTCAAGGGCGCGCTGTGGCGGCAGGCTGCCGATCGGGCCGGTACCGACGATCGAAGGGAGGTCGGGCAGCGTCGCGCCGTTCATCCCCGCGAAGCTGTGAAGCAGGCTGTGCAGCCCGCCAGTGTGCGATCCCGAGCCATCGCCCGGGTCGTCCCCGTGCCGGTGATCCGCATGATCGTGCGCGTGGAAGTCGCCCTGCGCATGGTCGCCGCAGCCCTCCGCCAGATGATCGAGTTCGTGCAGATCGCCAAGAGCGGCAAGCACCGGCTGCAGCACGAGACCGGCGATCATCCACGCCGCCACCAGCAGGCGGAGAATACGGAGGTGGTCGCGGAGGAGCTTCACCCCGTCAGGCTAGCAGCGCCGTGCCCGACCTGCCAAGGCCGCGTCGCGTCGCCCGTCGGGCCGGAGGCTGCCCGGCCGGGCGGTGCCGCCGCCACGACGTCGGCGCGCGGCTGAAGATGGGCG
>DMHI01000119.1:1705-3439 GCA_003449515.1 Lysobacteraceae bacterium
GGCTGAAGATGGGCGCGCGGCTAACGATGGGCGCGCAGGGCCCACAGCCCGTAGACGGCGTACTCGGGGACGAAGCTGCGCACCCACTCGGCGCGACTGAAGCCGGCCTCACGGACGGCGTCGAGCAGATCCCAGCCGAAGTGGTAGTAGCACAGCACGCCGCCCGACACCGGATCGCCGTGGATCTCCGCGGGCGCGAGGTGCTCGACACGCCCATCGGCGCCGATGCGCGCGCGCACCCGCGTGGCCTGCTCGGTTTCGAGGAAGGGCGCGGTCAGCACCAGGCGGCCGCCGGGCACCAGCACCCGCGCGAACTCGCGCAGCGCGGCGCGATAGTCGGGCACGTGCTCGAGCACATCGTAGGAGCCGATGGCATCGAGGCTGGCGTCGGCGCGCGCGAGCGCGGTCACATCGGCATCGACCAGCGCGCCGCGTCCCCCGAGCGCCTCGAACCACTGCTGCAACCGCCGCCGGCGCGCCGCATCGAGACCGAACTCGCTGCCTTCGGCATGGGGCAGCCGCTCCTGCAGCCAGACGAAGCCCGGCGAGGCCTGCTCGGTGAGGTAGACGCGGGCCGACGCGACCTCGAGGCCATCCAGCAGCAGGGCGAGCGCGTGGCGCATCCGGGCGTTGATGCCGCAGCGCCGGCAGGCGAGGCCCTCGCGAAGATCGAAATCCGCCGCATCACCCGGCACGCCGAACAGGCTGCGCACACCACAGAGCGGGCAGAGTCCCGAGTGCCCGTCCTCGCCCAGCGCCGCGGGCAAGTGCACGCCGATCTGCCACTGCGCTTTCAGGCGCTGGTGGCCACGTCCGTCACGCACTTCCAGAAAGGCCTCGCGGCTCGACCAGGCCTCACCCGGCATCACCAGGCTGTCGATCGACACCCGCCGCGGCAAGGGCGGCGGCCGGCGATTCCAGCGCATCCAGCCGGGCCGTCGCATCAGCGCAGCAGCGGTGTATCGAGCACCTCGGACGGCCGGCCGGTGAGCTCCTCGACGATGCCCTCGAGGTCTTCGCGCGAGACCTCGCGCAGCGCGATCAGGCGCTGCATCACATCGTCGAGCGAGCGCCTGCCGTTGGTGCGCTGGCGGATCTCGCCATCGAGCTCGCGCAGCAGGGTGACGGCGCGCGCGGTCTGCGGCCCCCAACTGCGCACGCCGGTGAGGGTGCGCACCTTGCGGCCGTGGTTGCGCATCCACTCGAAGGCGCGGTCGCGGCGCGCGTCGCTGAGCAGGCCGGCGCGGTTGAGCAGGGTGATCGAATAGAACTCGGCCGTGCCCTCGGCGATCCAGTCGTCGCCCTCGGTGCCGCGCACGCGGGTGACCACATGCACCAGCTCGTGGACGAGGGTGGAACTGCCGTTCTCGCTGATCAGCGGCCGGTCGGCGTGCAGGAACAGCGAGCGCGGCCCGGAAAGCCCGCCGCGCCACATCGGGTCGCCGGCGCTGACGATCAGCAGTTTCGACGGCAGTTCGCCGAAGGCCTGGCGCATCTCGGGCGCAACCAGGTTGAGAAACGCCAGGGCATCGTTGCGGCGCACTTCGAACTCGACCGGGCCGGCGATGCTGACCTCGAGGCCGTCGATGAACTCGCGGCGCGTGCCCACAACGCCGGCGATCATCCAGCCCACCGGGCGATCGAAGCGACGCTCGGGGTTCACCACCACGAAGCCGCTGCGGTCGCGCGTGTGCACGTAGGGCGTGTCGACATTGGTCCAGCCCTTGGGCAGGG
>DMHI01000119.1:3834-12307 GCA_003449515.1 Lysobacteraceae bacterium
CGGGATCAGGTCGTCGCCGCGGAACAGCGCCCAGTCGCGGGTCATGCGGGCGTCGAAGCCGCCGCCGCGGCGCTCGTTGTCGACCCTGAAACGCCAGTGCAAGGTGGACGCGCGGCGCGCATCCGGCACCCAGACGTGGCGCTCGCCCTCGCGCGTGAGCCTGCCGCCCGCAGCACGCACCTGCGAATGCCGTGCCGGATCGAAGCCGATCAGCAGGCGCGTGGCGCGGCCGGTGTCCGGCGTGTGCGTCATCGACACCTCGGCGTAGCCCAGCTCGGGCTTGAAGGCCACGCGGTAGTCGATGTCGTAGCCGGTGCGCGGCGTGGCCTGCACGGCCAGCGCGAGCGCCTGCAGCAGCAGGCCCAGCAGCAGGAGCGCCGGGAGGCGCGTCAGGGCGTGGCGGAACATCGGGGAGCGCATTGGCAGTCGGCTCGCGGCACGGAAAAGCCGCGACAGTATGCCGGCTCGAACGCCGCGGTCGTCACCACAGGGGAGTGTCGAGGCGGACGCGCAGCACTTCGGTGGCGTCCGACTCGGGCCGGCGACCGCCGCCATACGGGAAGTTGTTGTCGTTGGCCACGAGCAGGGTGCGGCGGTCGAGCACCAGCAGGCTCTCGACGGTGTTGAACGGGAAATCGAAGCGGGTGCGGCCGTCGCCGTCGAGATCGTGCGGATCGGCGATGTCCATCAGGTCGACCAGCAGGGTCTTGCCCGCGGTGGCCCCGGCGGCACGGCCGGCGAGCTCGACGAGGTACAATCGCTTGAACGGCTCCAGCGGTGTCGTCGCCGTGCCGCTGTTGCGCTCGATGACGATGAAGCGCAGGCCATCGAGGGCGACGAGATCGCCGATCGCCGTGCCTTGCGGCGACAGCGGGTACATCCAGTGGCGGCCGGTCCAGTCCTCGCGCGCTGGATCGAATTCACTGATGCGCAGCAGGCCCGGCGGGTCGCCGGCCACCGGCTGCTCGAGCATGGCGAACAAGCGGCTGCCGTCGGGCGCGATCGCGAGGCCCTCGAAGCCGCCCGACGCCGGCAGGTTGGCCTCGGCGCGACCGCCGAGCACCTCGGGATGGGTGGGCGCGCGCACTCCGGGCAGCGCGATCGGCGTGCGCAGCAGACGGCCGCGCGCGTCGGTCTTCAGCAGGAACGGCCCGAACTCGTCGCCCAGCCACAGGCTGCCGTCGCCCGCGCGAACGATCGACTCCGGGTCGAAATCGGCCCCGGTCAACGCGCGCCCGCGGTCGTTCACCCGGCCGCCCGTCGGCGGTGCCTCGTCGAAGGTGATGCGCGTGCGCGCGTCGAAGGCCTCGCGCGGCCGGCCGCTGTCGCGGTCCGCCGGCAGCACGCGCCCCGCACCACCGCGCCGCGTGCGCCAGTCGATCGCCACGGTGTAGCGGCGCAGCAGCGCATCGGCGGAATTGGCGCGGGCACCGAAGCCGTTGTCGACCAGGAAGTGGAAGGTGTCCGGCCGCGGCCCGGCGAGCACCCCGGAAAAGCCCTGCACCGGCTGGCGATCGATGTAGGGCGGCAGGTTCGTGCCCCAGGGGTTCGGCGCGGCGGCGCGCCCCGAGGTCGGGCCGTCGGCGAACGTGGCGGCGGGCAGCGTCGCCCAGCCGGTCAGGGTCTGCGCGGCCAGCACGCCACTGCCCAGCAGCAGCGCGCCGAGCACTGCGACGCGCACCCCGGCGTGGCGGCCCGCGCGGCTCATGTCGGCGCCCGTTGGCGGCACCACTCGGCGAGCAGCACCGCGGTGGCCGCGGCCACGTTCAGGCTCTCGACCCGGCCGCTGCCGGGGATCCCGACGCGACGCGCGCAGGCGGCGGCGAGCTCGAGGTCGAGGCCCTCGCCTTCCGCGCCCAGCACCCACACGCAGCGTTCGGGCAACGGACGCGCATACACGTCGTCGCCGCCCCGCACGACCGTGGCGAGCAGTTCGAACCCGAGGCCGCGAAGCTGCTGCACGGCGTTGTCGCTGCGACCCAGGCGCACGATCGGCACCGCCTCGGCAGCGCCCTCGGCGACGCGCATCGCCGCACCCGAGAGCGCCAGCGGCAGGGCTTTCGGCAGCAGCACCGCCGCGACACCGAAGTGCGCGGCCGAACGCAGGATGGCGCCGAAGTTGTGCGGATTGCCAAGCCCATCGAGCCACAGCAGTTGGCTCGGCCCAGCGGGAAGATCGCGCAGGAAGCCGGACAAGGACAACTCGTCGGGGCGACGCACCGCCATCACCACGCCCTCGTGGTGCTGGGTGCCGGCGATGCGTTCGAGTTCATCGGCCTCGACCACGGTGTAGCCGCGGCGGTTCGCCACGCAGTAGGCCAGCAGCTCGCGCAGCTCGCCCATCCGCGCGGCCAGCAGCCAGAGCTTGCGCAGGTCGCCGGGCCGCGCCGCAAAGGCCGCACGCACGGCGTTCAGACCGAACAGGCGCAGTTCGTCGTCGTTGCGCCCGGCCCGGATCACGCCCGCGCCTCGCCGTCGGCGTGGATTTCCTCGAGGCGATCAAGCTCGCGGCCACGCGCTTCCGGTGCCGTGGTGTAGGGCGCCACCCGCTGATAGAGCGCGGGAATCACGTACAGCGTAAGGAAGGTCGACAGCGCCACGCCGAAAACGATCACGATGCCGATGGCATTGCGCGAGGCCGAGCCGGCGCCATCGCCGAACATCAACGGCAGCGCGCCGGCGACGGTGGCGATCGAGGTCATCAGGATGGGACGCAGGCGGATGGCCGACGCCTCGATGATCGCCTCGCGCACGTTGCGACCCTCGTCGCGCAACTGGTTGGCGAACTCGACGATCAGGATGCCGTTCTTCGCGGCGAGGCCGATCAGCACGATCAGGCCGATCTGGCTGAAGAGATTGAGGCTGGCTCCCGGCCCCCACCAGCCGATCGCCGCGAGCAGGCCCATCGACCACAGGCCGAACAGGGCACCGAGCACCGCCAGCGGCACGGTGAGCATGATCACGAACGGATGCGCGAAGCTCTCGAACTGCGCGGCCAGTACGAGGTAGACGATCAGCAGCGCCATCGCGAACGCGAAGAGGATGCCGGCCGCGCTCTGCTGCTGCTCGCGCGCCTCGCCCTTCCAGCCCAACTGCGCCTGCGGTGGCAGCACACGCTCGGCGGCGGCTTCAACCCAGGCGGTGGCCTCGCCCAGCGTGTAGCCGGGGGCCAGCGAGGCCGAAATGGTGATGGCGCGCAACCGGTTGAAGCGGTTCAGGCTGCCGGGCTCGGCCAGCTCGCGCAGCGTCACCAGCGAGGCCATCGGGATCAACTGGCCGCCGGCGGCACGCACGAACAGGCCTTCGAGATCCTGCGGGGTGGCGCGATCCTCGGGCTCGGCCTGCACGATCACGTCGTACTCCTCGCCGCCGTCGACGAAGGTGCCGACGACGCGCGATCCCATCATGGTTTCCAGCGTGCGACCGATGTCCTGCAACGAGACCCCCAGCGCCGCGGCGCGCTCGCGGTTGACGTCGATGCGCAGTTGCGGCCGCGTTTCCCGGTAGTCGGAATCGGTGCCGAAGATGCTGGGGTTCGACTCCATCTCCTGCATCAGCGCATCGCGCCACAGCGCCAGCTCGGCGAAATCGGGTCCGCCCAGCACCACCTGGAACTGCTGTCCGCCGCGCGAGCGCGTGAGGCCCGAGCGCGCGATCGGGCGCGAGACCACGCCGGGCACGGCGGCAAGTTCCGCGCGGACCTTGTTCACCACGTCGTTGGTGGACACCTCGCGCTCGTCCCAGGGCCGCATCAGCACGATGGCGTTGCCGGTGTGCATGTCCTGCTGGCCGCCACCGAAACCGCCCGGCACGCGGGCGATCACCCGGTGGATCGCGCCGTTCTCGCCGGCATTCTCCAGCAGGATGGATTCCACCTGCGCCATCTGCCGCACCGTGTAGTCGAAGCCCGCACCCTCGGGCCCGGCCACCGACACGAAGAACGAGCCGCGATCCTCCGGCGGCGCCAGTTCGGCCGGGACGATGCGGAACAGCAGCACGCTGAGCCCCACCGCCGCCAGCACGATACTGCCGAACACCGCCGTCCGGTCGACATGGCGCTCGAGCGAGCGCCGGTAGGCCGCCGTGAGTCCGCTCAGCAGGCGATGCGACCGCGCGGCGAATCCGCTGCCCGCCGGCTTGTGCGGTTCGAGCAGCAGCGAACACATCATCGGCGTGAGCGTGAGGGCGACGAAGGCCGAGATGGCGATGGCACCGGCCAGCGCCACCGCCAGCTCGCGGAACAGGCGGCCATTGTTGCCCTCGAGGAAGGCCACCGGCACGAACACGGCGATCAGCACGGCGGTGGTGGCGATCACCGCGAACGCCACCTGTCGCGTGCCCCGACGCGCGGCCACCAGCCTGGGCTCGCCGAGATCGATGCGGCGCTGGCAGTTCTCCAGCACCACGATGGCATCGTCGACCACGAGGCCGATCGACAGCACGATCGCCAGCAGGGTGAGCAGGTTGATCGAGTACCCGAACGCCCAGAGCGCGATGAAGGCCGCGGTGAGGCACACCGGCAGCGTCACCGCCGGCACCAGTGCCGCGCGCGCGCTGCCGAGGAACACCCAGATCACCAGCAGCACCAGCACGAGCGCCTCGCCGAGCGTCTTCCAGACCTGCCAGACGGCGACATCGATGAACTCGGTGGAATCGAAGCCGACACCGATCTCGACATCGGCCGGCAGCGTGCCGCGGATCAGTTCCAGCTCGGCGCGCACCGCACGCGCCACGTCGATCGAGTTGGCGGTGGAGGTCTTGATGATCTGGACGCCGACCTGGGTCTCGCCGTTGCCGCGGAACCAGGCACGGCGCTCGGCGGCCTCCCGCGCGACCCGCGCCACGTCGCCAAGGCGCACCGGACGGCCGTCGCGGCCACTGGCCAGCACCAGCGCCGAGAACTGCTCGGGGGTTTCGTAGGCACGCGAGACACGCAGCACGAAGTCGCGCGTGGTCGACTCCAGTTGCCCCGCCGGCAGTTCGACGTTCTCGCGGCGCAGCGCGCCCTCGACGTCGTTCACCGTGAGTCCGCGCGCCGCCAGGGCATCGCGGTCGAGCCAGATGCGCATCGCGTAACGCTGTCCGCCACCAAGCCGCGCGCTGGCCACGCCGGGAATACTCGAGAGCCGGTCGAGGATGAAGCGTTCGGCGTAGTCGGTCAGCGCCAGGATTTCGCGCTGCGGCGAGGCGATGAACAGGAACATGATCGGCTCGGCGTCGGCCGAGACCTTGGCCACCTGCGGCGCGTCGGCTTCCTCCGGCAGGCGATCGACCACCCGGCCCACCGCATCGCGGATGTCGTTGGCCGCCGATTCGATGTCGCGCTCGATGGTGAACTCAAGGCTGATATCGGCCCGGCCGTTGCGCGACGAGCTCTCGATCAGATCGACGCCCTCGATTCCGGCGACCGCGTCCTCGATCACCTGGGTGATCCGGCTCTCGACCACCGCTGCCGAAGCGCCGGGATAGTCGACCCGCACCGACACCACCGGCGGATCGATGTCGGGCAGCTCGCGCAGGGTGAGCTGCGAGAACGCGATCAGGCCGATGACGATCAGCAGCAGGCTCATCACCGTCGCCAGCACCGGGCGACGGATCGAGAGGTCGGAGAGCACCATGGTCGCGCTCCTCAGCCGCGGGGCGCGGCGGGAAGGGCCGCATCGTCGGCGCCCGACGCGGCGTTGGCGGGCGCTTCGGCCTCGACCACCGCGAGGCCCGGACGCAGCTTCACCGCACCGTCGACGACGATGCGCTCACCCTCGGCGAGGCCTTCAAGCACTTCCACCCGGCCCGCCTCGCGCGCGCCAAGGCGGACCGGGGCCATCTGCGCCCGGCCATCGGCATCGACACGGAACACGAAGCTCTGGGTGCCGCTCTGCTGCACGGCGATTTCCGGCAGCACCAGCGCCTGGCGCGCGGGCTGCAGCACCGAGAGCGAGAGCAGCATGCCCGGCAGCAGGCGGCCATCGGGGTTTTCAACCGCCGCGCGCACAGTGACGGAGCGGGTGGCCACGTCGACGCGGGTATCGACGCTGATGACGCTGCCGCGGAAGGCCTCACCAGGCCAGGCATCGCTCCGGGCCTCGACCCGTTGCCCGGCGGCGATCCGGCGCAACTGCACTTCGGGGATGGCGAAGTCGACTTCCATCGTGTCGACCGCATCGAGCGTGGTGATCGGGGTGCCGGGCTGCAGCAATTGCCCCGGCGAGACTTCACGCAACCCGAGCACACCGGCGAACGGCGCGACGATCACGCGGTCGGCCACTCGCGCGGCGGCCTGCTGCACGGCCGCCTGGGCGGCATCGCGGACGGCACGCTGGGCGTCGAGCTGACTGGTGGAGATGAGCTGGCGATCGGCCAGTTCGCGCTGGCGATCGAACTGGCGCTGCGCCTCGCGCGCGGCCGTGCGCGCGGCGTCGAGGTCGGCCACGTCGCCACCCACGTCGAGATCGACCAGCACCTGCCCGGCTTCGACACGCTGGCCGCTCTCGAAGCGGACGCGCTCGACACGCTCGGTGAGCTTCGAGGTGATCGCGATCGACTCGCGCGCACGCGCGGTGCCGATCGCTCCGGTGCGGTCGATCCATGGCTGCAGCGCCACCGGCTGGGTGGTGACCACCGCTGGCGGCGCGCCCGGCCCGCCGGGGCTCGCACCGCCGCCGCAGGCAGCGAGGACCAGTGCCAGGGCGGGAACAAGCGCGAATCGGAGCATCATCAAAGAGTCCTTGCAAGCGGGCCCGTGGAAGCATGACGCCGGCCCGCGGGCCGGCGTCACAGGCCGAAAGTCATGCCTCGCGCGGCGCGCTCAGCCTTCCCACTCGCCGAGCGCCGCCTGGCCGTTTTCCTTGGCGCGGGCGTAGACCACCTTCTGCGCCTCGGCGACATGGGCCACCGGATCCTTGGCCCAGATCTTCAGCGCAGCGGCCTGCATGGCGCGGCCGTAGCTGAACGACAGCGGCCAGGGATTGCCCTCGAGCTGGTTCATCTCGTCGAGGTGGCGCGTGGCCTGCTCGTCGGCCTGTCCACCCGACAGGAAGACAATGCCCGGCAGCGTCGCCGGCACGGTCGCCTTCAGGCAGTGGACGGTCTGCGCGGCCACCTCGTCGGCGTCGGCCTGCTCGTCGCAGTCCTTGCCGGAGATCACCATGCTGGCCTTCAGGATCGTGCCCTCGAGCATCACGTTGTGCTCGTACAGCGCCGAAAACAGGCTGCGCAGCACGGCCTCGGTGACGTCGTAGCAGGTGTCGATGTCGTGGTCGCCGTCCATCAGCACTTCCGGCTCGACCATCGGCACGATGCCGGCCTCCTGGCAGAGCGCCGCGTAGCGCGCCAGCGCGTGGGCGTTGGCGTCGATGCAGGTGCCGGTGGGGATGTCCTCGCCGATGGTGATGACGGCGCGCCACTTGGCGAACTTCGCGCCCAGCTTCGCGTACTCGGCCAGACGCTCGCGCAGGCCGTCGAGGCCCTCGGTGACCAGCTCGCCGGGGCAGCCGGCCAGCGGCTTGGCGCCGGTGTCGACCTTGATGCCCGGCAGGATGCCGGCATCCATCATGACCTTGGTGAACGGCACGCCGGCCGCCGTGCTCTGGCGCAGCGTCTCGTCGAACAGGATCGCGCCGGAGATGTGGTCGGAGAGGTTCGGCGTGGTCAGCAGCATCTCGCGGTAGGCGCGGCGGTTCTCTTCGGTGTTGGCGATGCCGACCGAGTCGAAACGCTTGCCGATGGTGCTGGTGGATTCGTCGATGGCGATGATGCCCTTGCCCGGGGCCACCATGGCGAGGGCGATATCGGCGAGGTTTTCGATGCTCATTGGCGGGGACTCGGCAGGGTCGGGAAACCCCGATTATAGCCGAGGGCCCCACGCTCGCCGTCGCTGCGGATTCACCTGATGCATCGCCGATGCGACACGGCTGATCGGCTCACAGATCGCCCAGGCCCTCGACATGCCCGCCGGCGCCGATTTCGAGCAGGCGCAGGGTATTGGTGGCGCCGCGACGCTCCATCGAATCGCCGTTGGTGACGATGACGCGGTCGCCGGCGGCCAGCAGGCCGAGGTCGTGCAGTTGTTTGGCGGCCGAGCGCGCCGCCACCCCGGGCGACAGGCCGCGGGTGTCGAAGTGGATCGGAAACACGTCGCGCATCAACGACATCTTGCGACGCGCCGCGTCGAAGCGGCTGAGCGCGAACACCGGCACCGCGGCGCGGAAGCGCGACAGGTGACGGGCCGTGCCGCCGGACTCGGTGAGCGCCACGATGCCCTTCAGTTCGATGTGTTCGCTGAGGAACATCGCGGCCATGGCGATGGCCTCGTCGGCGCGGGTGAGGCCGCGCTTGGCCGATTCGAAATCGGTGTCGTGGCGGAACTGGCGCTCGGCACCGAGACAGATCTGCGCCATCGCCTCGACCGCCTTCACCGGGTACTGGCCGATGGCCGTTTCAGGCGAGAGCATCACGGTGTCGGTGCCAGCGGTCA
>DMHI01000121.1 GCA_003449515.1 Lysobacteraceae bacterium
GGTGCTGCCGTCGCGTCCGGCGCTGCTCCAATACCGCAACAAGCGGGCGGATGCGCTGCGGCGACGCGATGAAGCGCGGGCGCTGAAGGCACTTTGCGACACCGTCGGCGTGCCACTGATCGTCAACGACGACTGGCGCTTGGCCCTCGAAATCGGCGCTGCGGGCGCGCATCTCGGCGAGTCCGATGGCGATCCTGCGCAAGCACGGCGTGCGGCACCGGGCCTGCTGCTGGGCGCGTCCTGCTATGACGACCTCGATCGTGCGCGCGCCGCGAAGGCGGCCGGCGCCAGCTACCTGGCATTCGGGGCCTTCTTCCCCACGACAACGAAGGTGACGACGCGGTTCGCGTCCGTGGCGCTGCTGACGGCTGCTGCCGGGCTCGGGCTGCCGCGTGTCGCCATCGGTGGACTCACCCCCGATAATGCGGGTGCGCTGGTGTCGGCCGGTGCCGATCTCGTCGCGGTGGTGGGCGCGGTGTTCGACGCGCCCGCGCCACTGACCGCGGCGCGTCGCTTCACGGCGCTGTTCGATCCGGCAGCTGACTGAGGCCGTGGCGTTGCTCGGCGCGCCGCTGCCGGCTCGCGCTTGCCGCCATTGATTGGGCCTGCGCTTCTCCTTCTCGATCCACCCTTGAATCCACGAATGAAAACCGACACCAGCCACACCCTTTACACCCGCGCCCTCGACCTGCTGCCCGGCGGCGTCAACTCGCCCGTGCGCGCCTTCAAATCGGTGGGCGGCGAGCCGTTCTTCGCCAAGCGCGCGAAGGGCGCGTGGATCGAGGACGTCGACGGCAACCGCTACGTCGATTACGTCGGCAGCTGGGGCCCCATGATCGCCGGCCACGCCCGCGAGGAAGTGCTCGACGCCGTGCGCGAGGTGATGGTCGACGGTCTCTCCTTCGGCGTGCCGAACGCGCTGGAAGTGACGATGGCGGAGGAAATCATCCGCCTCGTGCCGAGCTGCGAGATGGTGCGGATGGTGAACTCCGGCACCGAGGCCACGCTGTCGGCGATCCGCCTCGCGCGCGGCGCGACGGGGCGCAACCGCATCGTCAAGTTCGAGGGCTGCTACCACGGCCACGGCGACAGCTTTCTCGTCAAAGCCGGCTCGGGCGCGCTGACCTTCGGCCTGCCGAACTCGCCGGGCGTGCCGAAGGCGCTGGCCGACCTGACGCTCACGCTGCCGTTCAATGATTTCGGCGCGGCGACGGCGCTGTTCGACGAGGTGGGCGACGACATCGCCGGCGTCATCGTCGAGCCGGTGGTCGGCAATGCGAACTGCATCCCGCCGGAGCCGGGTTACCTCGAACACCTGCGCGTGCTGTGCACCAAGCACGGTGCACTGCTGATCTTCGATGAGGTGATGACGGGTTTTCGCGTGGCGCTCGGCGGCGCGCAGCAGCGGTATGGCGTGGCCCCCGACATCAGCACCTTCGGCAAGATCATCGGTGGCGGCATGCCGGTGGGGGCTTACGGCGGTCGCCGTGCGCTGATGCAGCAGATCGCGCCGGCCGGCCCGATCTACCAGGCCGGCACGCTGAGCGGGAATCCGGTGGCGATGGCCGCGGGCCTCGCCACGCTGAAGCTGATCCAGCAGCCGGGCTTCTACGCCGATCTCGCGGCGAAGACCGACGCGCTGGTGGCCGGCTTCCAGGCCGCGGCCGACGAGGCCGGGGTCGCGTTCTCGACCCGTCATGTCTGCGCGATGTTCGGGCTGTACTTCACGGCCGATCGGGTGACGAGCTTCGAGCAGGCCAAGGCCGCCGACACCGCACGCTTCAACCGGTTCTTCCACGCCATGCTGAAGCGCGGCGTGTACCTCGCCCCCTCGGCCTTCGAGGCCGGCTTCGTCTCGTCGATGCACGGTGAGGCCGAGATCGCGCACACGCTGGAGGCCGCGCGCGCGGCCTTCCGCGAGGTCGCGGCGGCGTGAGCCGCGCGCCTTCCGCCTGAGGACGCCATGAGCCCGCGACCGCGCCCGAAGCTGGTGGTGTTCGACCTCGACGACGTGCTGGTCGAGTACCAGCGCGAGCGCCGCGTCGAGGTGCTGGCACGCGCGGTGGGCGCGCCGCCGGCCACCGTCGTCGAGGCGCTGTTCAAGAGCGGTCTGGAGACGAAGAACGACCGCGGCGAGCTGGGGCTCGAGGATTACCTCGACGCCGTGCGGCGCCGGCACGGCGTCGACATCCCGCTGGAGGCCTTCGTCGACGCGCGCCGGCAGAGCATGCGGCTGCATCGCGAGGTGTTGCAGCTTGCCGAGCGCATCGCGGCGCAGACGACGCTGGCGCTGTTCACCAACAACGGCCAGTGGCTCGGGCGGCAGCTGCCGAAGTTCTTCCCGGAGCTGCGGCCGTTGTTCGGCACGCGGATGGTGACGACCGGCCAGCTTGGGCTCACCAAGCCCGATCCGCAGGCCTTCTATGCCTGTCTGTCGACGCTGGGTTTTGCGCCGTCATCAAGCCTCGTCATCGACGACCGCATCGAGAACGTGGCCGGTGCCCAGAGCGCAGGCCTCGATGCCATCCACTATGCCTCGCCGCCGCAGCTGGCCAACGAGCTGCTGCTGCGCGGCTTCAATCTGGAACCCGTGCATGCGCCCTGATCCGGCTGACGACGCGGCTCGCCGCAACACGCGGCGACTCGAAACCCTCGCTGTCCACGCCGGCGGCGAGGCCGACGCGCACAACGGCGCCGTCGCGCCGCCACTGCACCTGTCGACGACCTTCAAGCACGGGCCGGCCGCCGAACGGCTGGCCGGCTACGAGTACCAGCGCGAGGGCAATCCGACGCAGGATCGGCTCGAAACCGCGCTGGCCGCGCTGGACGGGGGGGAAGGGGCACTGGCCTACGGCTCGGGCATGGCGGCGATGACCGCGGCGCTGGAATGCCTGCCGGCCGGCAGCGAAGTGCTGGTGCCCGAGGACTGTTACGCCGGGCTGCGCTCGCTGGGCGCGGAGTTCCTGCCCGAGCGCGGCGTCAGCGTGCGCCGCGTCGACCAGTGCGATGCGGCCGCCGTGGCCGCGGCGATGACGCCGAGCGTTCGGATGATCTGGGCCGAGACGCCGTCGAACCCGCAGCTGCGCATCGCCGACCTCGCCGCGCTGTCGTCGATCGCGAAGCAGCATGGCGCGCTGCTGGCCGTGGACAACACCTTCGCCACGCCGGTGCTGCAGCGGCCGATCGCACTCGGCGCCGACGTGGTGATGCACTCGACAACGAAGTACATGGGCGGCCACAGCGACGTGATGGGCGGCGCGCTGGTGTTCGCCAAGCGCGACGCGCTGTTCGAAAAAGCCGCGCATCGTCGCCACATCACCGGCAACATCCTGGCACCGTTCTCGGCCTGGCTGACGCTGCGCGGCCTGCGCTCGCTGCCGGCGCGGATGGCCTGGCATTGCGCCAATGCGCGGCGCGTGGCCGGGTTCCTCGCCGCGCAGCCGGCGGTCGAGGCGGTCTACTGGCCCGGTCTTACCACGCACCGCAACCACGCCGTCGCCGCGCGGCAGATGTGCGATTTCGGCGGCATGGTGTCGGTGACGTTCAAAGGCGGTCGCGACGCCGCGCTGGCCTTCGCTGGTGCCGTCGAAGTGTTCACCAACGCCACCTCGCTGGGTGGCGTGGAGTCATTGATCGAACACCGCGCCTCGGTCGAAGGCCCCAACCCGGTGTCGCCGCCGGGCCTGCTGCGGCTCAGCGTGGGCCTCGAGCATGGCGACGACCTGGTCGCCGACCTGCAGCGCGGCATCGAGGCGATCGGCTGAGCGCGTGAAACGGGCTGCTCCCACCGGCGTCGCCAAGGCGCCGGGGACGAACGCTCAGAGGAACAGATCAGGCAGCAGCGGCTTCGTCGGATCGACGGCATAGCGCGCGAAGTCGGTCTCGCCGGCCTCGCGCAGCACGTCCTCGTCGATCAGGAACCGTCCGTGGAAGCCACGCGCCTCGCGGCACAGCACGGCGTGCGCGGCATCGGCAACGATGGCCGGCATCCGGCACCCGGACACGTCGATGCCCGGGATCATCTTCAGCGCATCGGTGGCGATGATGGTCCGTGGCCACAGCGCATTCACCGCCACGCCCTGCGGGCCGAACTCGGCGGCAAGGCCGAGGGTCACGAAGCTCATGCCCATCTTCGCCAGCGTGTAGCCGGTGTGCGGTCCCCACCACTTCGGGTCGAGATTGGGCGGCGGCGCAAGCGTGAGGATGTGCGGGTTCGGCGACTTCAGCAGATGCGGCAGGGCCTTCTGCGCGCACAGGAAGCTGCCGCGGCTGTTCACCTGCGCCATCAGGTCGAAGCGCTTCATCGGCGTATCGAGCGCGCCCTTCAGCCAGATCGCACTGGCGTTGTTGACGAGGACGTCGAGCCCGCCGAAGCGCTCGACGGTCGCGGCGACGGCGGCTTCGACCTGGTCCTCCTCGCGGATGTCGCACGGGATCGCGAGGCCTCGACCGCCGGCTTCGTCGACGGCTGCTGCGGCGCTGTGGATGGTGCCCGGCAGCTT
>DMHI01000122.1 GCA_003449515.1 Lysobacteraceae bacterium
CGCGGTCGCCGCCGCGCGCGACCAGGGCCGCCCGACCTGTGCCGCCTGCCACGACGCCGCCGACCTCGCCCGCGCCGATGCGCTCGCCATCGACGACCTGATGCTGGGGCCGGTGCGGCCCACCCCGACCCACCCGGAGGCTCCCGGTCTCGGCTGGGACGGCTTCGAGGCCCTGCGGGCCCTGACCGCCCGCCCGGTGTTCGCCCTCGGCGGGCTCGGCCCGGCGGATCTCGATGAGGCCCGCCGTCACGGCGCGCAGGGCGTGGCGGGCATCCGCGGGTTCTGGCCGCAGCCGTGAGGTGGCTGGCGGATCAGCCCGCAGGCCGCGGCGCTGACGCGAGAAACGCCGCATCGAGGCGGCCCACCGCCGCGACCAGCGCCTCCGCCGGCCCGAGGTTCACCAGCACATCGTCGGCCAGCGCCAGCCGCGCCGCCCGAGTCGCCTGCGCGGCGATCATCCGCTCGGCCAGGGTCGCGTCGACACCGTCGCGCGCCCGCAGGCGCTGGCGCTGCACCGCCACCGGCGCATCGACCACCAGCACGCGATCCAGCATCGGCCAGGCCGCGCGTCCGCCGCCTTCGGCCAGCAGCGGAATGTCCATGAGCACGTAGGGCGTGGTCGCCTGCGCGGCGCGCCCGGCCATCCAGGTGCGGATGCGCGGGTGCAGCAGGGCCTCCAGCGCGCGCCGGGCGTCGGCATCGGCGAACACCCGCTGGCGCAGGGCGGCACGGTCGAGCGTGCCGTCGGCGGCCAGCACGCCGGGCCCGAAGTGGGCGACGACGGCGGCAAGCCCCTCGCTGCCGGGCGCGACCACGGCGCGGGCGGCCACATCGGCATCGACGGTGCAGCCGGGGTGCAGGGCCTCGAAGGCGCGGGCGACGCTGGATTTGCCGGCGGCCACGCCGCCGGTCAGGCCGATGACGGGGCGATGGGCGCTCATGCGCGACGGCGTCGGCGGCCTAGGGCCGCCCGGCACCCGGCGGCAGCATCAGGTTCCAGTAGGCGTCCATGATCCCGCCACCGAACAGGAACCAGATCCAGCCGGCAATCGCCAGAAAGGGGCCGAAGGGGATCGGCGTGGCCCGGTCGCGGCCCTGGAGGGCGAGGCCGACGCCGCCGATCAGCGCGCCGACGATCGACGACAGCAGCACGATCGGCAGGATGGCGGCGGCACCGCACCATGCCCCGAGAGCGGCCAGCAGCTTGAAATCGCCGTAACCCATCCCTTCCTTGCCGGTGGCGAGCTTGAAGCCCCAGTACACCGTCCACAGGCTGAGGTAGCCCGCCAAGGCGCCGAGGATCGCGCTCGACGGCGACACGAACAGCGTCGTCGTGCTCAGCGCGAGGCCGATCCACAGCAGCGGGTAGGTGAGGTTGTCGGGCAGGTAGCGGGTGCGCCAGTCGATGCCCGACAACGCGATGAGCAGGCCGCTGAAGACGATGGCCGCAGCGGCCTCGAGGGTGATGCCGAAGCGCCAGACGCAGACGGCGAAAGCGAGGCCGGTGAGCAGCTCGACGATCGGGTACTGCACCGAAATGCCGGTGCCGCAGGCCCGGCACTTGCCACGCAGGGCCAGCCAGCTCAGCAGCGGCACGTTCTCGTACCAGGCGAGGGCATGGCCGCAGGCCGGGCAGTGCGAGCCCTTCAAGGCGATGCCCGGCGGCTGCGCTTCGTCGGATGCGGGCAGATCCAGCACCTCGCGGGCCTCGCGGCGCCAGCCCCACATCATCCGCGGCGGCACCCGCAGGATCACCACGTTGAGGAAGCTGCCCACCAGCAGTCCGAACAGGAAGACGGCCGCGAGCGCGGCCGTCGGGCTTGCCTGCAGCCATTCGATGACGATCATCCGACCGTCATCGCCAGCTTGAAGATCGGCAGGTACATGGCGACCACCATGCCGCCCACCATCACGCCCAGCACCACCATGATCAGCGGTTCGAGCAGGCTGGTGAGCGCGTCAACCGCGTTGTTGACCTCCTGCTCGTAGAACTCGGCCACCTTGAACAGCATCGAGTCGAGCGCGCCGGCCTCCTCGCCGATCGCGGTCATCTGCACCACCATGTGCGGGAAAATGTCGACCTGCTTCATGGCGAGGTTCAACTGGTAGCCCACCGCCACGTCGTCGCGCACCTTCCGGATGGCCTCGTCGTAGGTGATGCTGCCGGTGGCGCCGGCCACGGTGTCGAGCGCCTCGACCAGCGGCACGCCGGCCTTGAAGGTGAGCGCCAGCGTGCGGGCGAAGCGCGAGATCGCCGACTGGTGCAGGATCGATCCCACCACCGGAATCTTCAGCGCGAGGCGATCGATGGTGCGCTGCAGGGGCACCGACCGCTTGTAGCCGGCGACGCCGACGACGATCGCGCCGATGAAGGCGACCAGCATCCACCACCAGTTGCCGACGAGGAAATTCGAGGCGTTGACGTACTGCTGGGTGAACCACGGCAGGTCGGCACCGAAGCCCTTGAAGGTCTCCTCGAACTGCGGGATCACGAACATCAGCAGGATCAGGGTGACGATGATGCCCACCGCGAACACCGCCGCCGGGTAGAACAGCGCCTTCTTCACCTTGCCCTTCAGGGCCTGGATGCGCTCGAGGTAGGTCGCGAGGGTGTCGAGCACGGTGTCGAGCACGCCGGCGCCTTCGCCGGTCTTCACGAGGTTGCGGTAGAGCTCGTTGAACTGCACCGGGAACTTCTTCAGCGCCTCCGAGAATGCCGAGCCGCCGGCGATCTCGTCGCGCAGCGTGTTCAGCATGGACTTGAACTTCGGGTTCTTCTGGCCCTGCGCCAGAATCTCGATGGCCTGCACCATCGGCACGCCCGACTGCATCATCGTCGCGATCTGGCGGCTGAAGAAGGTCACGTCCTGCGTCGACACCGGTCGGCCGCCGCCGAACAGCGGCTTGCCCTTGGCCTTGATCGCCTGCGGGTCGAGGCCGCGCTTGCGCAGCTCGCTGCGGACAAAGTTGGCCGAGCGGGCGGCCATCTCGCCCTTGATCACTTTGCCGCGCTTGTCCTTGGCGGACCAGTTGAACTCCGAGAGCGGGTTCTCGCGCGCGGTGGGGAGCGGCTTGAGGGTCTTCGCGGTGGTCGACATGGGCTAGTCCTTCGTCACTCGGTTCATCTCGGCCAGGCTGATCAGCCCGGCCTTGACCTTGTTGATGGCGGAGCGGCGCAGATCGCCGATCCCCTCGCGGGCGCAGACCCGACCGATATCGAGGGCATTGCCGCCCTCGAGGATGATCTTCTGGATCTCCTCGGTCATCGGCATCACCTGGTAGATGCCGACGCGCCCTTTGTAGCCGCTGTTGCAGTCGGTGCAGCCTACCGCCTCGTAGACATCGAGGCCGCCCTCGCACTCCTCGGGCTTGAAGCCCTCGGCCACCAGCGCCGCCTGCGGGATGCGCAGCTTGCGCTTGCAGTCGTGCAGGCGGCGGGCGAGGCGCTGGGCGATGATGAGCGTGACCGAACTGGTGATGTTGTAGGGCGCGATGCCCATGTTCATCAGCCGCGCCACGGTCTGCGGCGCATCGTTGGTGTGCAGGGTGCTGAGCACGAGGTGGCCGGTCTGGGCGGCCTTGATGGCGATCTCGGCGGTCTCGAGGTCGCGGATTTCGCCCACCATCACCACGTCGGGGTCCTGGCGCAGGAAGCTGCGCAGCGCCGCCGCGAAGGTCATGCCCTTCTTGACGTTCATCTGCACCTGGTTGATGCCGGGCACGCGGATTTCCACCGGGTCCTCGGCGGTGCTGATGTTGCGCTCGTCGGTGTTGAGGATGTTCAGGCCGGTGTAGAGCGACACGGTCTTGCCCGAGCCGGTGGGGCCGGTGACCAGGATCATGCCGTAGGGCTTTTCCAGCGCGTCGAGGTAGAGCTGCTTCTGGTGCTCCTCGTAGCCCAGCTTGTCGATGCCCATCTTCGCGGCGCTGCCGTCGAGGATGCGCAGCACCGTCTTCTCGCCGAACAGGGTGGGGCAGGTGGACACGCGGAAGTCCATCTGCTTGGTCTTGCTGAGGTTGAGCTTGATGCGGCCGTCCTGCGGCAGCCGGCGCTCGGCGATGTCGAGGCCCGACATCACCTTCAGGCGGGCGGTGATGCGCTGGGCCAGCTTCACCGGCGCGCGCGACACCGTGCGCAGCACGCCGTCCATGCGGAAGCGCACGCGGAAATCGGTTTCGTAGGGCTCGAAGTGCAAGTCGGAGGCGCCGCGCTTGATCGCGTCGATCAGCATCTTGTTGACGAACTTCACCACCGGCGTGTCGTCGCCCTTGGCGTCGTTGCCGGCCTCCTTGAGGTTGCCGTCGTCGTCGCCGGCCTCGCTGTCGAGCGCGGCGAGGCCGTCGTCGTCGCTGCCGGCATCGAACGCCTCGGCCGCCGTGAACGCGCGGTCGATGGCCTTGCGGAGCTGCTCCTCGTCGACCAGCACCGGCTCGACGGTGGCCCCGGCGGCGAACTGCACCTCTTCGATGGCGCGGGTGTTGGTGGGATCGCTGATGGCCAGGAACAGCCGGTTGCCGCGCTTGTACAGCGGCAGCACGCCGTGCTTGTTGACGAGTTCCTCGCTCACCGCCTTGAGCGGCGCGCGGGCGAGATCGTAGGCGCCGATCTCGAGCAGCGGAATGCCGAACTCGACGCTGTTGGCCGCCGCCACCGCCGCCGTGCTGACCGCGCGACGGTCGAGCAGCCAGCGCAGCACCGGCTGCTTGCTCTTTGGCGCTTCGTCGAGCGCGCGGCGGGCGTCGGCCTCGGCCAGCACCCCGTCCAGGACGAGGCGCCGGGCGATCCCGGTGATGCCCGCCAGGTTGGGGGCCGGCTGTGCGTTCATGTCCTTGCAGCTCCAATGGTGCGGCGCAAGGGGCAATCTATCGCAAAACGGTGTCGGCGGCCCACGTGGGCCGGTCGCGGCCACGCATCCGCTGGGAAGCAGGTCCGAATCCGCAAGATTAACGTTGCAGACCCAACTTCCATCGGGGGAACGCTGGAGCGTGAGCTGCCTACCGGAAATCAGTGGGCTCCCAAAGATGTTCGCGCACCGGATAAATCCGTCGGGATCGGAATCGATCTCAATGATTCCGCAGCGCGCACTTGACGCACGTAGACCAATCCGCAGGGGGTCGGTGGTCGATACGCTCTCAGCGATCAGCTCGGCCTCGAACGGACTCTTCCCGCCCATGATGTCGGCCAGGGCAGCCGTCAGCTGGCTTCTCGCAACGTAGCGCTGGTACGCCGGAATAGCGATGGCTGCCAACACCGCGATGATGGCTACGACGATCATCAATTCGATTAACGTGAATCCCCTCGATGTCATTTGCCTTCCCCTCAAAAGAAAAGGGGGGCCGCAGTGAACTACGGCCCCCCGACTGCCCGTGCATCACGGCATCGCGCCGAACGACCGGCGACTACGTGTGAGACTTACGTGCATGAAGTCGGCAAGAACTGCGCATCCCACTGCGCAGGG
>DMHI01000240.1 GCA_003449515.1 Lysobacteraceae bacterium
CCCGCCATCGGCGAAGCGGAAATCGCCGAGGTGGAGGCCTGCCTGCGCTCCGGCTGGCTCGGCACCGGGCCGCGCACCAAGCGTTTCGAGGCCGAATTCGCCGCCTACAAGGGCCGACCGGCTGCACAGGCCGCGGGCGTGAACAGTTGCACCGCCGCGCTGCACGTGAGCATGGTCGCCGCCGGGCTGGAGCCCGGCAGCGAGGTGATCACCACGCCGCTCACCTTCTGCGCCACGGTGAACGCGATCATCCATGCCGGCCTCACGCCGGTGCTGGCCGATGTCGATCCCGTCACCCAGAACATCGATCCGGAGGCCATCGAGGCGGCGATCACGCCGCGCACCCGCGCCATCATTCCGGTGCACTTCGCCGGCCGGCCCTGCGAGATGGACGCCATCGTGGCCATCGCCCGCAAGCATGGACTCGTGCTGATCGAGGACTGCGCGCACGCCATCGAAACCGAGTATGGCGGGCGGAAGGCCGGCACCTTCGGCGACTTCGGCTGCTTCAGCTTCTACGCCACCAAGAATGTGGTGACCGGCGAAGGCGGGATGATCGTGGCGCGCGACGAGGCAGCCATGGCCCGCGCCCGCGTGCTGGCGTTGCACGGCATGAGCAAGGACGCGTGGCACCGCTTCGGCGACAAGGGCTACAAGCACTACCAGGTGGTGGAGTGCGGCTTCAAATACAACATGATGGACCTGCAAGCGGCCATCGGCCTGCATCAACTGGCGCGGGTGGAGGAGAGCTGGCGCCGCCGCGAGGCCCTCTGGGGCATCTACGAGCGCGCACTCGCCGCGCTGCCGCTGGTGCGCCCCGCTGCGCCGGCCGAAGGCACGCGCCACGCGTACCACCTCTACACCGTGCTGGTCGACGAAGACGCGTGCGGCATCACCCGCGACGGCTTCCTCGACGCAATGAATGAGCGCCGCATCGGCACCGGCGTGCACTACCTGTCGATCGCCGAGCACCCGTACTACCAGCAGCGCTTCGGCTGGCGCCCCGAGCAGTGGCCGCAGGCGATGCGCATCGGTCGGCAGACGGTGAGCTTGCCCCTATCGCCGAAGCTGACCGACGCCGATGTGGGGCGGGTGGTCGAGGCGGTGGGCGGCGCACTCGTGGGTCGCTGAGCTTCGCCCTCAACGCAGACGCCGCGCCGGCACGCCCCCGTAAAGACCCGCTTCCGTCACGCGCTGGACGACCACCGCACCCGCGCCGATGACGGCTTCTGGCGCGAGGTCGGCGCCTTCGAGGATGATCGCACCGGCACCAATCCACGCATCGCGGCCAATCGAGAGACCGCGCCTCGTCGGCGGATACCGAACCGCCTGCGCGTTGCCGTGCGAGGCCCCCGGATCGGTGTGGGTCAGCAGAATCGCGCGGACCGAAACGGTGGCACGGTCGGCAAGACGTAACGGCCCGGCAAGATCGAGAACAACGCCGTCTCCGATGAACACCCCGTCGCCAATTTCGAGGTGCCGGAGGCCATCGTGGTGGTTCATCAACGCACAGCGATGGACGCGAACCCCCCGCCCGACGCGCGCGCCAAAAGCGCGCAGCGCCGCAGCGCGCAAGCGGGGGGTGAAGGCAGCTTCAACGAGCCAACCCGCGACAGTGAAGTAAGCAAGGCGAAAGAAGGAGTTCATCAACGTCGCCTCTCCACGATGCGAAGCAAGAAGCCCATTGACGCCGAGAGAAGGTCCAACGCCACGAGGTACACGCGCGTCGCCAGAGCCAGCGTAAGCACTGCAGCGCTCGCCGCGCCGCTGACCAGCGAGCCAAGCCATACGAAGGCCGCTTCGCGAACGCCCAGACCAGCCGGGACGAGTGACGCGAGTCCTGCGATGAAAGATGCCGTACTGAGCATGACGCCCTCCGCCACAAGCGACGGCGATAGACCGAATGCGCCGGCGAACAGGGCGATCCACGCCGCGGCCAGCGTGACCGCCGTTGCGAGCCAAGCGATTGCCAAGGCACCGCACCAGCGCGGGCCGGCTTCAGGGAGAACAACGATCCGTCGACCCTCGCCGAGGAAACGCGCAAAGAACAGGAGCGTGGTGAAAATCGCGACGGCCGACGCCAACAAGGCAAGCACTGCCAACGGAAAGCCCGACGACCGCCACGCCAGCGCGGCCAAGAAAACGGCGACCTGCGCGGCCACAACCAGCAGCATGGCGATCACGTTGGCCGACGCGAGTCTCGCCAGCGACAGCGTCGGTGGCGCCAAAGCTTTCTGCATCACGACGCCCCAGATTTTCCCCGGCGCATACTTTGCGACTTGCGACATCAGCACGATGGCGAAGATGCCGGACCGTTCGCTCGGCGGCACGAGCAGCCGGATCATCCACGACGCTGCGCAAACATGCAGGACGCCTATAGCCAACGCCATGACGCCCATCGACGCGTCGACCTCGGTCCACAGGCGGCGAAACTCGACCGGGTCAACGCCCATGGCGACGCGCACAAGATAGACCAACGCCACCGCGCCAATCACCCAGACGGCGACACGCACCCATGCGGGCCGAACTGTCGTTGGGTTGCGATCACCGACACTCATCGGGTCGACGACAGACAGTCCATCGCGAATGCATCCACCACCTCGCGAATCCGAAACGGGCTCTGTGCAGGACTCTCGTCGTTCATCGGCCCTGGGAACAAACCCTGCGAGAGGGCCGATGCGAACGCCTCCGCGCTCACCGAGGCACTCAACCAACCACCGAATTGCGCGACGAGGCGTGGCAAATCCCCCACCGGCATCGCCACCACCGGCACGTTGAAGTGCATGGCGTCGGAGAAGATCAACGGGATGCTCTCGATGCGCGACGGCAGCAGCAGGCGATCGGCCCAGCCCAGTGCCGCAGCGGCGGCACCGCGATCGAGGAAGTCGCCATCGTGCACGGGCCGCCCCGCCGCACGCAGCGCCGCGCAGCGTTCGCGCACGAGCGGCTCGAGCGGCCCGCCGCCTTCGATGCGCACCGCGTCGATCCGCGACCAGTCGTCGTCGCCCAGCAGCGCCAGTGCGTCGAGCAGCAGATCGACGCCCTTGTTCGGATGCCAACGGCCGAGGAACAGCAGGCGATAGGGCGGTGCGCTGCGCTTGGCCGGCACCGGCGCATCGCCCCACGAGCGGCAGCTCGGCATGAAGGCGAACGGACGGCCGCAGATCGACGCGGCCTCGTCGGCGAGTGCGAGGCCATCGGCATACGCGCCCTGCGCTCGGCGCGCCACACGACGCAGCGCCGGGGCCACCAGCGGCGAGCGGCCGAGGCTCCAGATGTCGCTGCCCAGCGCCCACACGCTGTAGGGAACGCCGTGCCGCGCGGCTTCGCGCATCGCCATCCAGCCGGAGGGCAGCACCCACAACGCAAGCAGGTGGGCCACCCGTCCGTCGGCACAGGCGGCTCGCGTCTGCCGCGCCATCGAACGCAGCACGCGCGCGATCGGCAGCCAGTCGCCGGGCTTCGACGGCGAGAGCAGCGACAGCGGACGGTCGCCGCCTGCGAAGCGCCACACCGGCACGTCGCCCGGCTCCACCGTCTCGTGCGCGCCCGGCCCGACCACGCGAACCGCGGCGTGCCGGCGCAGCTCGGCGGCAAAATCGGCGACAAAGGCGCCGGCGGCTTCGCTGCCGTCGCCAGCGGCCGGGTACGACGTGGAGACCAGCACGATGGCGTCGCGGCTCACGGGCGCACGGCCTCCACCGCGTAACCGAGGCACTGGCCGCGCCATGCCGGCCACACGCGGCGGCCTGCGGCGGTGGCGAGATTGATGAGGACGATCATCGGCAGGGCCACGACGGCCAGCGCCGCAGCCGCCCAGGGGGCTCGCCCCGCGAGGGGTGCGGCGAGCGCGAGGCAGGCCGCCACGCCGGCAACCTCCAGCGCCGCGCCACGCGGCTCGATGCGAACCGCCTCCAGTCCGGCGCGGGCGAGGTGCACGCGCCAACCATGCTCGGTGAGGCGGGTGTGGTCGTGCGGGGCATCGTGGATCGGGTAGAGGAAGGGCATGGAGAGAAACGCGCGCCCGCCGGGCTTGAGCACCCGGGCGATTTCGGCCAAGGCGCGCTCGAACGCGGCGACGTGTTCAAGCGTCTCGATGCACACCACCGCGTCGACACTGGCGGTCGCGAGGGGCAACGCCGCCGCATCGGCGTAGGCATGCGGGCGCGTGCCGTAGCGATGCACTGCGGTGGTGGGGTAATCGAGCGCGACGTAGCGGGCTGCCGGGTTCACCTGCCTGGCGATCCAGCGATCAGCCGCGCCGATGTCGAGCACCGTGCCCGCGATGGCCGCCACGCCGTCCGGGGCGCGGCGCGGCCCCAGCAGCCACTGCGGATGCAGTGGCGTATGACGCAGCCGATCCAGGAGGCCACGCCAACGTCCGCCCAGCCGGCTCACCCTTCGTCCTCCTCCCGCGCCGCGAGATACGTGAGGCCGGTGATCTGCTCGCTGATCAGGCCCATGAAGAAGGTGATCACCCCGGCGCTCATCAGCAGCGCGCTCATGTTGGTGAAGCGACCGGTCTCGCTGAAGGTGTACCCGTACCAGCCGAGGCCGAGCGCGAAGAACGCCAGTGCCGCCGGCACAAACAGCTTCAGCGGCGAGTACAGGGTGGCGATCTTGAAGATGATCAGCAGGAAGCGGATGCCGTCCTTCAACGGGCGGATGTGGCTGGCCGTGCCCACGCGCTGGTGCACCGGGATGGGCACGTAGGCCACCGGGTAGCCGCTGCGGAAGAAGGCCATGGTGATCGTGGTGGGGTAGCTGAAGCCATTGGGCAGCAGGTGCAGGAACTCGCGGAACTTGCCGGCGCGCACGGCGCGGAAGCCGGAGGTGAGGTCGGCCACGCGGTGCCCGGTCATCCAGCTGGCGAGGCGGTTGTACAGGCCGTTGGCGAGGCCGCGGTGGCGACTGGCCTGGCCACTGGCATCGCGGGCGCCCACCGCCATGTCGTGCCCGTCGGCGAGGCGGGCCAGCAGCGTGTCGATGTGGGCCGGGTCGTGCTGGCCATCGGCGTCCATGAACACGATCACCTCGCCCCGCGCCGCGCGGGCGCCGCGCTTGATGGCCGCGCCGTTGCCCATGCCGTAGGGGGTGCGCAGCACGCGGGCGCCGGCGGCCTCGGCCACGGCCACGGTGTCGTCGGTG
>DMHI01000130.1:0-215 GCA_003449515.1 Lysobacteraceae bacterium
TCGCCCAGCACCTCGACCGGCGCACCGTCGCGCACGGCAACGCGGCCGCGGGTGATCACCTTCTCGCCGGCTTCAAGCCCCGACAGCACTTCGGCGAACTCGCCATTCACGTAGCCCACCTGCAGCACACGGCGCACCGCCTTGCCATCCCGCACCACGAACACCGCCTGCTCGCCAGCCCCCTCCACCAGCGCGATCCGTGGCACGGTGAGTGC
>DMHI01000130.1:554-778 GCA_003449515.1 Lysobacteraceae bacterium
GATTCGCGCTCGTCGTAAACGATGCTCAGGCGGCCGAACATGCCGGGCTTCAGCCCCTCCTGGCCGCGGAACACGCCGACCACACGGAACGTGCCCGTCTGCGCGTCGACCACCGGGCTGATGCGGTCCACCGTGCCCTCGAACACCTGCCCGGCGAGCGCGTCGACGATCATGCGGATCGGCAGACCGGCCTTCATCGTCGCCATCTCGCGCTCCGGCACGTT
>DMHI01000130.1:1088-3548 GCA_003449515.1 Lysobacteraceae bacterium
CATCTCGCGCTCCGGCACGTTCAGCACCGCCTCCAGCCGCGAGTTGTCGACGATGCGGTACAGCGGCGCGTTGAGCGGAATCAGGTTGCCCGGCTTCGCCATCCGCTGCGCCACCACGCCGGAGATCGGCGCGGTGATCGTGGTGTAGCTCAGTTCGAGCTGGGCGAGCCCGTAGGCGGCCCTGGCGGCCTCGAACTCGTAGCGGAGCTGGTCGTGGGCGTCGGCGCTCACCAGCTTGCGTTCGAACAGTTCCTTCGATCGCTCGAAGTTGGCCTGCAGGCGGCGCATGGTGGCCTGCTGGCGCGCAAGCTCCAGTCGCGGACGCTCAGGATCGAGCTGCGCCAGTGCCTGGCCGGCCTGCACCGTGTCGCCCTCCTCCACCAGCACGCGCAGCAGCACGCCGCTGGTTTTGGCGACCACCTGCGCATCGGCCGGCACCTCGAGGTTGGCGGTGCCGGAATAGCTGGCGGCGATGCGGCGTGTCTCGGCTGCCGACACCTCCACCGGAACCGGCTGCGGGCCGTCCGAGGTCGACGCGTCGTCGCCCTCGTCCTCATCACCATCGGCCTCCGCGGAGGCGGCACTGTCTCCGCCACCGCTGTCATCGCCGCCGCCGCGCTGACAGCCGGCCAGGAAGGCGGCGATCACCCAGGCGAGCAGCAGGGCGCGGACGCGCAGGCGGGAGTTGGAGCGTTCGGGTTCGATCATGGTGGGGCCGTGGTGTGCTGGTCGCATACAACACTATTCGCCGCCCATCTCCGGCGCATATGCCAAGAGTCAGCGTGACGAGCCGCCCCGGCTTGTCGCGCCGCGCAGGGCGATGGCTATAATCGCGGCCTGCTGTTTCCGCCTGACCGGCCCCACCCACTGGAACGTCTGATGCGTCGACTCTTGCCCGCCTCCATCGTCGCCGCGTGTCTCCTCGCGCTCGCCCCGGCCCACGCCGCCGGCAATGTCGAGAATGGCGCCCAACTGGCCTTCACCTGCGCGGGCTGTCACGGCATCGCCGAGTACCGCAATGCCTACCCGAACTACCGCGTTCCGAAGATCGCCGGGCAGAACGAGATCTATCTCGCCAATTCGCTGAAGGCCTACCGCGACGGCGACCGCAGGCACCCGACCATGGCCGCACAGGCCTCGAGCTTCTCCGACCAGGACATCGCCGATCTCGCGGCCTATTTCGCCGCGCAGGGTCGCCCGTGAGCAAGGACACCCGCCCCATGCGCTTCGCCGTTCTCACCGCCAGCCTGTTGCTCGCACCGGGCATCGCCCTCGCCATCGGCGCGCCGCGCGGCGACATCGCCGCTGGCAAGGCCCGCTTCGAGCTGACGCCCGCGGGCGGCCAGTCGTGCGCCAGTTGCCACCTCAAGAGCGGGACGGAGGCCATCGACGGCAACACGCCGCTGCTGGCCGGGCAATACGCCGACTACCTGGCGATGACGCTGGAGAAGTACCGCTCGGGCGCGCGCGTCAATGTGCTGATGAATGCGCAGGTCGACGCCGAGGACGGCACCAACAAGCTCTCCGACGCCGACATCGCCAACATCGCGGCCTACCTCGCCGCGCAGCCGCCGGTGCTCCACGTCTACGACCACTCGCTGCCGAAGCGGCGCTGATCCGTCAGCGCGCACGCACGCGCAGCGGCTTCCGAAGCCCGGCCAGCGCCGGGCTTCGTCGTTTCCGGGGCGGCACGGTCAGCGGCAGCAGCACAGCGAGATGCACGCCGAGCGCCAGCGACCAGGCCGCACACCGCAGCCACGAGAACTCCCGCCCGGCCTCCATGCAACCCCACCATCGGCTCGCGAAGGCCCGAATGGTGCGGATGCGCCGCGTAAGCGGCGGTTAAAACCGCAAGCCCCGATGCCGCGCCGTTCAGCGCGCGATGTAGGGTGCTTCGCCGGTGCTGTGATCGGTGGCGTCGCGCACCGCGGTGATGCCGGCGATCTTCGCCATCAACTGCTTCTCGATGCCCTGCTTCAGGGTCACATCCGCCATGCCGCAGCCGTGGCAGCCGCCACCGAAGCGCAGCAGCACCACGCCATCGGCGGTGACTTCCTCGAGCCGCACGTTGCCCTTGTGCGCGGCGAGCTGCGGGTTGATCTCGTTGTCGAGCAGCCAGCGCACGCGCTCAGGAATCGAGGCACCCTCGGCCGGCACGCCGCCCTTGATCTTCGGCGCGCGGATGTTGAGCTCGCCGCCGGTGGCATTGCTGCGGTAGTCGATCTCCGCCCCGTCGAGGTAGCTCGCGGTGTCGCCGTCGACGAACAGGGTGAAGCCCTCGCAGTCGACGGCCCACTCGTTGCCGTCGAGGTCGGATTTCTCGGCGAATTCGAGGCGCACGTCGGCGCGCGGCGTGCCCGGATGCAGCGCGGCGAGCCGGATGCCCACGGCATCGCCACCTTGCGATTCCAACAGGCGGCGGAAGTGGGTCTGGGCGGCTTCGGTGATCTGGATCATCGG
>DMHI01000177.1:0-1869 GCA_003449515.1 Lysobacteraceae bacterium
CCTCCGACATGTTCCTCACCACCGGCGCGCCCGTCTACATCAAGGTCGAGGGCAAGCTCTACCCGCTCGGCAACACCGGCCTGCCGGCCGGCATGGTCAAGAAGATCGCCTACTCGCTGATGGACGAAGGCCAGGTGCCGCAGTTCGAGCGCGATCTCGAATACAACATGGCGATCGCCGTGAAGGACGCGGGCCGCTTCCGCGTCAACGTGTTCAAGCAGCGCGGTGAAGTGGGCATGGTGATCCGTGCCATCAAGAGCACGGTGCCGACGCTGGAGCAGCTCCAGCTCCCCGCCGTGCTGAAGGACATCATCATGGAGCCACGCGGTCTGGTGCTGGTGGTGGGCTCCACCGGCTCGGGCAAGTCGACCGCACTGGCCTCGATGATCGACTACCGCAACACCCATTCGACCGGCCACATCCTCACCATCGAGGACCCGATCGAGTTCCTGCACTCGCACAAGAAGTCGATCGTCAACCAGCGCGAAGTCGGCCTAGACACCCACGCCTTCCACAACGCGCTGAAGAACGCGATGCGCGAGGCGCCGGACGTCATCCTGATCGGCGAGATCCTCGATTCGGTGACGATGGAATCGGCCATCGCCTTCGCCGAGACCGGCCACCTCTGCCTCGCCACCCTGCACTCGAACAACGCCGACCAGACGCTGGAGCGCATCCTCAACTTCTTCCCCGAGGCCGCGCACAAGAACATCCTGATGAACCTCGCCCTGAACCTGAAGGCGGTCATCTCGCTGCGCCTCGTCATCGGCAAGGACGGCAAGCGCCTGCCGGCCTCCGAGATCCTGATCAACACCCCGATGATCCGCGACCTGATCCGCCGCGGGCAGATCCACGAGGTGAAGGAGGCGATGGAGAAATCGCTGGAAGCCGGCATGCACACCTTCGACCAGTCGCTGTTCAAGCTGTACAAGGACGGCCGGATCGACCTCGAGGAGGCGCTGCGCAAGGCCGATTCGCGCGATGGCCTCGCCCTGCGCATCCGCCTCTCGGAGGGTGCCGGCGCCGAGCACGATCCCTACGCCGATGTGTTCGGCGCTGGCGGCGGTGCCTTCGGGCGCTGATCAGGCCGGCGCTGATCCGGCCGGCGCTGGCGCGTCCGGCTGCGCCTCGGGGGTGGCGCGCTGGAAGGCCTCGAGCGCGCGGCAGCGGGCGTCGATCGCGGTGAGGATCGGATACGGGGCGAGGTCGAGGCCGAAGCGGCGGGCGTTGTAGAGCTGCGGCACCAGCACGGCGTCGGCCAGCCCCGGACGCTCGCCGGCGCAGAACGCCCCGGTGGAGACGCTGGCGGCCAGCAGCGATTCGAAGGCCTCGAGGCCCAGCGCCATCCAGTGCCGGTTCCAGGCTTCGCGCTGCTCGACGGTGGCGCCGAAGTCTCTCTCCAGCCGCTGCAGCACGCGCAGGTTGCCCAGCGGATGCACATCGCAGGCGATCAGGTGCGCCAGCGCGCGCACGTGGGCGCGCTCGCGTGCGCTGGCCGGCAGCAGCGGCGCGTCGGGGAAGCTCTCGTCGAGGTACTCGATGATCGCCAGCGACTGGCGGATGATGCGCTGGCCGTGGCGCAATGCCGGTACCAGGCCCTGCGGATGGAGTGCGCGGTAGGTCTCGCCATGCTGCTCGCCGCCGTCGCGCACGAGGTGCACCGGCGCGATCCGGTAGTCGAGGCCCTTGAGCTGCAGCGCGATGCGGACGCGGTAGGCCGCGCTCGAGCGCCAGTACGAATGCAGGATCAGCTCGTCCATCGCGTGGTCCTCGGCACGCCGCCGAGCCGGGCCGGGGCGGCCGCCCCGGCTGCCGCGCTCAGGGCAGGCGTTCGATCTTCTGCTCGATCGCGCCGAAAATCGAGCGTCC
>DMHI01000177.1:2284-2522 GCA_003449515.1 Lysobacteraceae bacterium
TGCGCTGCTCGGCGAAGCAGCTGGCTCCGCGATCGGTGCTCTGGTTGGCCACCGTGCCCGAGCCGACGATCGTGCCGGCGCTGAGGGGGCGCGTTTTTGCGGCGTGCGCGACCAACTGCGCGAAGCTGAACTGCATGTCCTCGCCGGCCTCCGGCGCGCCGAACCACGCGCCGTTGATGTGGGTGAGCAGCGGGCGGTGCACCTTCGAATCGCGCCACGCGTCGCCCAGCTCGTCCGG
>DMHI01000177.1:2913-3722 GCA_003449515.1 Lysobacteraceae bacterium
TGCAGGAAGCCGAAGCCCTTGGCCAGCTCGTTCGGGATCAGGTTGCGCAGGCTCACATCGTTGACCAGACCGACGAGCTGGATGTGCCCAGCCGCCGCTTCCGGCGTGACGCCGTGCGGCACGTCGTCGGTGACGATGACCACTTCCGCTTCCAGATCGATGCCATAGGCCTCGTCGCGCACCAGCACCGGATCGCGAGGGCCGTAGAAGCCGGCGCTCACCGCCTGGTACATCAGCGGGTCGCTGTAGAAGCTCTCCGGCACCTCGGCGCCGCGGGCGCGGCGCACGCGCTCGACGTGCGGCAGGTAGGCCGAGCCGTCGACGAACTCGTAGGCGCGCGGCAGCGGCGCGGCCAGTGCCGCCATGTCGAGCGCGAACACCTCATGGCCGTCGATGGTGCGGGCCTTCGAGGCGTCCAGCGCCTCGGCCACGCCATTGAGGCGTGGTGCGGCGTTCGACCAGTCCTCGAGCGCGCGTTGCAGGGTTGGCGCGATGTGCGGCACGCGCACCGCGCGCGAAAGATCGCGCGAGACGACGATCAGCGTGCCGTCGCGGCCGCCTTCCTTGAGACTGCCCAGCTTCATCCGGTTCTCCGATGCGTTGCCGCGCCGCTCAGCGGCGCGTGGGATCGAAATGCTTCTTCAGGCCGGCCCAGCAGGCCACGTAGTTCCGCTGCCGGTGCCCTGCCGCGACCGCCTGCGCCGTGGGGCGCAGCACCGCGCGCGATTCGAACATGAAGGCCATCGTGTCACGGATGTAGTGCGCCTTCGAGGTGTCGGCCGCGCTGGCCTTCTCGAAGGTCTCGGCGT
>DMHI01000127.1 GCA_003449515.1 Lysobacteraceae bacterium
GCGCGGGCCGGGCAGACGACCATCGAGGAAGTGCTGCGCGTGACGGAAGAGGCTTAGGTCGCGTGGCGCTGCTCCGCTACAAGGCCCTGAGCGCCGCCGGCGAAGCCCTCGCCGGCTCGATGGAGGCCGCGCGCGCCGAGGACGTGATCGCGCGGCTGCAGGAGCAGGGCCATCTGCCGCTCGATGTCGGCACCTCGCTGGACGAAGGCGCGGGCGCAGGCTTCGCGGCGCTGCTGCGCAAGAAGGCGATGGACGACGCGGCGGTGCTGCAGTTCACCCAGCAGCTCGCCACCCTGCTTGGCGCGGGGCAGGCGCTGGACCGCGCGCTCGGCACCCTGCTCGACCTGCCCGAGAACCCGCAGAGCCGCCGGGTGATCGAACGCATCCGCGACGCCGTGCGCGGTGGCCTGCCGCTCTCGGCCGCGCTCGAGCAGCAGCACGGGCTGTTCTCGCGGCTGTACGTGAACCTGGTGCGCGCCGGTGAAGCCGGCGGCGGTCTGCAGCCGGCGCTGCAGCGATTGGCTGACTACCTCGAACGTGCCGCGGCGCTGAAGGCGCAGGTGATCTCGGCGCTGATCTACCCGGTGTTGCTGCTGGTGATGGTGCTGGCGGTCTGCGCCTTGCTGCTCGGCGTGGTGGTGCCGCAGTTCAACGACCTGCTGGCCAGCACCGACATCGCCCTGCCCTGGTACACGCAACTGGTGCTGGGCAGCGGCATGCTGCTGCGCACCTACGGCCTCTGGCTGTTCATCGCCGCCGCGGTGGCGCTGCTGCTGGCGGCGCGCCACTTCCGCCAGCCGGAGGCGCGCGCCGGCTTCGATGCGTGGCTTCTGACGCGCCCGCGGCTCGGCGAGTTGCTGGCCCGCTACGAGACAGCGCGGCTGGCGCGTACGCTCGGCACCCTGCTTGGCAACGGCGTGCCCTTGCTGAACGGCCTCGGCATCGCCCGGCAGGTGATGGACAATCGCGCGTTGGCGGCGGCACTCGAGCGCGCCACCGACGACGTGAAGACCGGGCAGGGCCTGGGCTTCGCGCTGGCGCGGACGAAACGCTTTCCGCGGCTCGCCGTGCAGATGGTGCAGGTGGGCGAGGAATCCGGCGAACTGGGCGCGATGCTGCTGAAGGTGGCCGACACCTTCGACGCCGAGACCCAGCGCGCGATCCAGCGGGCGCTCGCGGCGCTGGTGCCCCTCATCACCGTGCTGATGGCACTGCTGGTCGGTGTGGTCATCATGGCGGTGCTGGTTCCGATCTACCAACTCACGAGTTCCGCAGGAGTGTTGTGATGCGCAAGCGTTTCCCGGGCGTCGCCCGTCGCCGCCATTCGGGCTTCAGCCTGATGGAGATCCTGATCGTGGTGGGCATCATCGCCGCGATCGTGGCGTTCGCCGCCAGCCAGATTTTCGGCGGGCGCGATCAGGCCAATGTGCGGCTGGCCGCGACCCAGTTGGAGTCGCTGGCGGCCAAGGTCGAGCAGTTCCGCATGGACACCGGCCAGTTGCCGGCGAACCTCGATGCGCTGGTGACCAACCCCGGCGCCAGCGGCTGGCTCGGCCCCTACGTGCGCGATGTCAAGGACCTCAACGATCCTTGGGGTCGGCCGGTGCAGCTCCGCGCGCCGGGCGCGCGCGGCGAGTTCGAGCTGGTGAGCCTTGGCGGTGATGGGCAGCCGGGCGGCGAGAGCACCGACGCCGATATCGTCAAGCCCTGATCCGGGCGCTCCCCGCGTGCTGCGATGAAGGCCGACGGATGAAGCGCGCGATGCGGGCGGCAGGCTTCACGCTGATCGAGGCGCTGGTGGTCGTCGCGTTGATGGCCACGGCCTTCGCGCTGTTCGCCGGCACCCTGCTGGGTGCGTTGCCGGGCCAGCAGCTGCGCGCCGCCAGCGGCCAACTGGCCGCCGAGATGCGCGCCACCCGTGCGCGCGCGATCGCCACCGGCATCGACCAGAGCTTCGTGATCGATACGCGGACACGCGCCTGGCGCAGCGGTGCCAGCGATACGTTCGTGGAGGCGTTCGCTCCGTCGCCCGGCACGATGCCCGGCGCTTCCGGCGGCGGCGTGCGCCGCCAGGGCCAACTCGCCGACACCCTGGCCCTGGGCGCCACCGTGGCGCGCGAGGAGCAGCCCGGCCCCGGCATCGCGGCGATCCGCTTCTTCGCCGATGGCAGCAGCACCGGCGGCCGCGTGGTGGTGCGCCGCGGCGATGCCGCCTGGCGTGTCGATGTGCACTGGCTCACCGGCGCGGTGCGCGTCGAGCGCGGCGCGGGCGCACGATGAGCCAGCGCGGCTTCACCCTGCTCGAGGTACTGCTGGCCTTCGCACTGCTGGCCGGTGCCTCGGTGCTGCTGTTGTCGATGCTCTCCACCGGCCTGCGCGATGTGTCGGACGCCGAGCGCCACGGTGAGGCGGCGCTGCATGCGCGCAGCCTGATCGACAACCTCGGCCGGGTCGAACGCCTGCGCCCGGGCAGCCGCAGCGGTGAGTTCGATGGCGGTCGCTACCGCTGGACGCTCAGCGTCACCCGCGTGCCCGATCCGGTTCCGGCGCTGTGGCCCGATCCGGCGCAGCCCGCCGGGGCCGGCGGCGCGGCGCTGCCACCCGGCGCCGACACCGGCGGCATCATCGACGCCGCCGAACCGCTGCTGTTCCGTCTCGACCTCGAGATCACCTGGGGCGCCGGTGGGCCGAGACAGACCTTCCGCACGGCGACCCTGCGCGCGCTTTACCCGCTGCCGGAGGACCTGTGAATCCCCGCGGCTTCTCGCTCGTCGAGGTGCTGGTCGCGGTGGCGCTGATGGCCGCCGGCCTGGCGCTGGCCTTCGGCATCGTGCAGGGCGCGGTGCGCGCCGCCGGATCGGCCGAGCAGCTCGCCGCCCACAGCGACCGCCTGCGCACCGCGCAGGGCTTCCTGCGGCGCCAGCTCGCCAATGCGTTGCCGCAGCCGATCGACCCGGCGGCCGGCTTCGAGGACCTCCGCCTGCTCACCCTCGACGACCAGCGCGTGAGCTTCGTCGGCGAGATGCCCGGCTACCTTGGCCGCGGCGGTGCCTACCTGCAGGTATTCCGGCTGCAGCGCGGCGCACGCGGCACCGCACTGGTGTTCGAGCACCGGCTGATGACGCCGGACGGCCCGCTGCGCGCCGAGCGTCCGCCCGAGGTGCTGATCGACGGCCTGGTCGACGCCCGCTTCGCCGCCCGTGGCTTCGGGCCCGACGGTCGTCCCGCCGACTGGGGCGAGTGGGACCGGCTGGGCCAACTGCCGAGCCAGGTGCGGCTGACGGCGCAATTCGCCGAGCCGCGTTTCCGCTTCCCGATGCTGGTGGTGCCACTGCGCTACAGCCTGTCGGGCGTCACCGGTGTGCTGCCGGAGGCGGCGCGCCGCGATCCCCGTGGCGAGGACGAGCGATGAGCGCGTCGCGTGGTGTCGCCCTGGTGGTGGTGATGTGGCTGCTGGTGCTGCTGGCCTCGGTGATCGGCCTGTTCGCGCTGAACGCCCACGCCGAGGCGCTGCAGGCCTCGGCGCTGCGCCAGCGGGTGGCGCTCGACCACGCCGCCGAGGCCGGCATCGAGGCGGTGGCGGCTCGGCTGCTGGCGGTCGATGCGCGCCGCCGACCCGTACCCGACGGCCGCCCCGTCGCGATCCCCTTCGGCGATGGCATCACGGTGACGGTGGCGATCACCGACGAGAGCGGCAAGGTCGATCTGAACGTGGCCGAGGCGGTGCTGCTGCAGCGGCTGTTCGTGGCCCTGGGCGTGGGGCCCGACGAGGCGCAGCGCCTGGCCGGCGCGATTGTCGACTGGCGCGACCCGGACGCCCTCGTGGCTGCCGGCGGCGGCGCCGAGGCCCGCGACTACCGCGCGGCCGGAAGGCCTTACGGCCCGGCCAACCGACCCTTCGCCCGCGTCTCCGACGTGCAGCGCGTGCTCGGCATGCGTCATGCGCTCTATCTGCGGGTCCGGCCGTTCCTCACCGTCCACACCGGGCTGGCGCAGCCGAACATCGCCTTCGCCGATCGTCCGGTGCTGCGCGCGCTGGGCCTGTCGCCCGCCGTGGTGGAGCAGATCGTGGCGGCGCGTGCGCTGCTGCGGCCCGGACTGCCGCCGCCGACGCTGCCGGGGGGCATCGTGCTCGCCGCCGGCGGAACCGGCACGTATAGTATTTCCAGCCGCGCCGCGCGAGCTGACGGGCCGAAGGCCGAACTCGAAGCCACCGTCCGGGTCGGCGCCGGGGGCTTCCTGGGGCAGGTCTACACGCCGCTGTCGTGGCGTTACGGACAACAGGACTGATGGCCACCGCCCCCCTTGCCCACCTGCCCGATGCGCTCCGCCTCCGCTGGGCCGCCAGCCCGCTCCCGGCGGCGCTCGCGGGCCTGCGCGCCGAGCTTCTCGACCTACTGCCGCCGGGGCTGCGCCGGCGCTGGTTTCCGCCGGTGCGCCGGCTCTGGCTGCACCTGCAGCCCGGGGCGATCCGGCTGGTGGAAGAGGCCGGCCGCGAGCGCATCGAGCATGGCCTGCTGCCGGCCACCGGCCCCGAGGGCGTCGAGGCGCTGGCGGCTGCGCTCGAGCGCCGTGGCGTCGAGGGCGAGCTCTGGGCCTTGCTGCCAGCGGGCGAGGCGCTCGTGCGTACCCTCGCGCTGCCCCTGGCGGTCGAGCCCCAGCTCGCGGCGGCGCTGCGCCACGAGATCGACCGGCAGACGCCGTTCACCGCCGACCAGGTGGTGTTCGCGGTGCAGGTGGTATCGAGGCATCCGGCCGAAGGCCAGTTGCGCGCCGAGCTCGCGGTGCTGCCGAAGGACCGCCTCGACGCCGCGTTGACCGCGCTGGGGCCGCTGGCCGCGCGCCTGTCGGGACTCGATATCGACGACAGCGCGCACCGCACCGGGCGCCGCCGCAACCTGCTGCCCGCGGCGCAGCGTGTGCCGCGCAGCGAGCGCGACGCGCGCGTGCGCCTCGGTCTTGCCACCGGTGCGGCGATCGCCCTGCTGCTCGCCGGTGTGCTGACGCTGGACAACCGCGAGCGCGCGCTGGCCGCCCTCGAGGTCGCGCGTGACGCCGCCTACCAGCAGGCCCGCGAGGCCCGTGCCCTGCGCCAGCAGCTTGAAGCCGCCGCCGCGGCGGCGAATTTCCTCGCCGAGCAGCGGGCGGCGCGGCCCACCATGCTCGAACTGCTCGACGATCTCTCGCAGCGTCTGCCCGACGACGTCCACCTGCAGCGCCTCACCGTCGAGCAGCAGCGCGTCACCCTCAGCGGCGCGGCGCGCTCGGCCGGCACCATCGTGGCCACGCTGCAGCCCTCGCCCTTCCTCGAGGGCCCGGCGCTGGCGGGCGCGGTGCAGCAGGACCGCGCCACCGGCCGCGACGGTTTCACCGTGGTGGCCGAACTCGTACCGGGAGGCGCCGATGCGCCGTCGCCTTGAGCGCCTCCGTCCGCTGCTGTGGCTGGGCATCGCGGCGGTGCTCGGCTATGGCCTGCTGGTGCACTGGTGGTGGACGGCGCCGATGCTGGCCCTGGGCGACGAGATCGCTGCGCTGCGCGACGATGAGCTGCTGCTGCGGATGGAGGGCGAGCAGATGCCGCAGCTCGAAGCCCGGCTTGCCGAAGTGCGCGCCGCCGAGGCGGCGAATCCCGGCTTCCTCGCCGAGCCCGACAAGGATCTCGCCACCGCGGCGCTGGTCCAGCGCCTTGAGGCCGATGTGCGCCGGGTGGCCGCGCACGCGCTCGCCTGCGAGGTGGTGTCGCGCACGCCGATCGACGCGCCGTCCAGCGATCCCTACCCGCGCGTCACGGTGAACATCCGCCTGCGCTGCGACAGTGGCACCCTGGGACGCTTGCTGCATGCGTTGGAGAGTGGCAGTCCGCAGCTGTTCATCGACAACATGGCGCTGAACAGCACGGCGACCTTTTTCGGTGGCGGTGGCGAGGCCGACAGCCGCGTCGACGTGGTCTTCGATCTCTACGGCTACCTGCGTCCGCCGCCGCGCACTGGCATCGATGCCGCCGGAGCGCCCGATGCTTGAGTCGCTGCGTCCGTTCACCTGGATCATCGCCGCGTTCGCCGCGTGGGCGCTCGGTCTGCTGCTGCTGGCCGTGCTCGGACTGGGCGGGCGTGTCGGCCCGCACCCGCCCAACCCGGCGCTGGCGCCGCCGATCCCGGCGCTGCACCTCAGTGCCAGCGCGCAGCGGCTCGGTGCCCCCGGTGACTACCTCGCGGTGGCCGATCGCCCGCTGTTCCTGCCCGATCGTCGGCCAGCGCCGGTGGTCGCGGTGAGCAGCGAGCAGCAGGCGCCGTTCGAGGGTGTGCTGACCTCGGTGCTGCTCACCGGGGAGCTGAAGATGGCGATCTTCAGCGAGAACAACGGCCAGCTCAGCCGGCGCGTGCGGCTTGGCGAGACCATCCCCGGCAGCGCGTGGCGCGTGGCGCAGCTCGAACCGCGCCGGGTCGTGCTCGACGGCCCCGGTGGCCAGCGCGTGCTCGATCTGCGTGTGTTCGATGGCCGGGGCGGGCAGGCACCCACACCGCTCTCGGCCAAGCCGCCGGAGCCGTCGGCGCCAAAGCCTCCGGCCGAGTCACCCGGTCATCCCCCCAGCCTGCTGCAGCAGGGCGCGCAGGCCAATGCCGAAGCGCAGCGCGCCGCCGCCGAGCAGGCGCAGATCGACGCCATCCGCGCCCGCATCGAGGCCCGCCGCGCGCAGTTGCGCGAGCAGCAGGAACAGAACGCCAACGTCCCCGTCGCCGACCAATGACCACGATCGCCACCCCGCGCGCCCGCCGGCGCGACGCCCGCTCCGCGCTGCTGTCCGTGACCGTGCTCACCGCGCTGGCCGGCTGTGCCACCACGCCGGTGCCCGACATCGCCCGCAGCCCCGACATCGGCCCGACGCCGGTGATCGCCCGCGCTGCCGATGGCGAGATCCTCGGCACCCCCGAGGCGCGTGCCGAGCCAAGCCTGCAACCCGGCAGCGGGCAGGTGATCAACGAGGCGCTGGCCGCGCAGGCGCCGCCGCGGCTGCCCGAGGGGGGCGAGGCCAGCTTCAACTTCGAGGGCGAATCGCTGCATGCGGTGGTCAAGGCCGTGCTGGGCGATCTGCTGCAGCAGAACTACGTGATCGCGCCGACGGTGCAGGGCACGGTGACGCTGGCCACGCCGCGCCCGGTCAACCCGGCACAGGCGCTGGCCCTGCTCGAGATGGTGCTGGGCTGGAACAACGCGCGCCTGGTCTGGAACAACGGCCAGTACGCCGTGCTGCCGGCCGACCAGGCCGTTGCCGGCAACCTCGCGCCGCGCACCGGCAGCGCCGCCGATGCCCGCGGATTCGAGCTGCGCGCGGTGCCGTTGCAGTTCGTCTCGGCGACCGAGATGGAGAAGCTGCTCAAGCCCTACGTGCGCCAGGGCGCCATCGTGCAGGTCGATGCCGCGCGCAATCTCATCGTGCTCTCCGGCAGCCGCAGCGAGCTCGAGAACTACCTGCGCACCGTGCGCATTTTCGATGTCGACTGGCTGAAGGGCATGTCGGTGGGCGTGTTCCCGATCCAGGGCGCCGAGCCGGAGAAGATCGTCACCGCCCTGGAGCAGGCTTTCGGTCGCGAGAGCGGCTCGCCGCTGGCCGGCATGTTCCGTTTCATGCCGGTGGACGGCAGCAACTCGATCATCGTCATCACGCCGCAGCGCCAGTATCTGCAAACCGCCCGCGAGTGGATCGAGAAGCTCGACATGGCGGGCGATGGTGCGCGCCTGTTCGTGTACGAGGTGAAGTACATGAAGGCCAGCGATCTGGCCGCGCAGCTCGGTACGGTGTTCGATGCGGCGGTGAGCGCCGCCGCCGGCGGTGGCGAGGCGATCTCGCCGGGCCTCACGCCGGTCGAGCTGGGCGCGGTTTCAGCCGCGCCTTCGGCGATCTCGCGGCCGCGAACGGCACCGGCACCGGCACCGGCCAGCGCCGGCAGCGGCGAGTCGGGGATCGGCATCAGCGCGGTCGAGGAAAGCAACGCCCTGATGGTGCGCGCCAGCCCCGCGCAGTGGGCGTCGATCCGCCGCGCCATCGAGCGCCTCGATGTGATGCCGGCGCAGGTGCACATCGAGGCCCAGGTGCTGGAGGTGGCGCTCACCGGCGATCTCGAGTTCGGCGTGAACTGGTTCTTCGACAACGCCGCGCGCACCAACTTCGGGGCATTGCTGCGCGATGGTCGCGGCAGCCTGGGCCAGGTGTCCGGCCAGGTGGCGCAGGGCAGCGGGCAGGGCGGCGGGTTCGAGGGCGCGGCGGCCCTCGCCTACACCTTCGCCTCGAACGACGCCGTTGCCATCGTCAATGCGCTCGACAGCCGCGCCGACGTGCGCGTGCTGTCGACGCCGTCGGTGTTCGTGCGCAACAACGCCGAGGCGGCGCTCAATGTGGGCCAGAACCTCGCGGTCGCAAGCACGGCGTTCACGCCGGGCGTGGGCGGCACGCAGCCCGGCAACAACCTGATCTCGAGCATCCAGTACCTGCAGACCGGCACACGGCTGAAGGTGAAGCCGCGGATCGGCGGCGACGGCACGGTGTTCCTCGAGATCGAGCAGGAAATCAGCTCGCCGGCGGAGACCCCGGGCGCTGGCGGCAATCCCAACGTCAACACCAGTTCGGTGACCACCGAAGCGGTGGTGCGCGATGGCGAGACGGTGATGCTCGGCGGCCTGATCATCGATCGCGGCAGTGAGGGACGCTCGGGCGTGCCCTTCCTGTCGCGGCTGCCGGTGCTGGGTGCGGCCTTCGGCCAGCAGTCGCGCAGTCGCTCGCGCAGCGAGATCGTGCTCCTGATCACGCCGCGTGTGGTGCGCGATGCACGCCAGGCGCGCGACTTCAACGACGACTACCTGCAGCGCTTCAAGGGGCTGGAACCGCTGCGCGTCACGACCCCGGAGTCTTGATGCGGCTCGCCTCCGGGCCCGTGCTGCGCGAGCTGCTGGCGCGCGAATGGCGTGAGCGTTACCAGGGCAGCGTGCTCGGCGTGGGCTGGCTGGCACTGCTGCCCCTGGCCCAGCTCGCGGTGCTGGCCTTCGTCTTCGGCACCCTGCTGCCCGCGCGTGCGGCGGCGGGCGCACTGCCGTATCCGATGTTCCTCGCCCTCGGCCTGTTCCCCTGGCTGCTGTTCGCCAACGCGGTGAACCGTGGTGTGACGGCCTATCTCGACAACGCCGGCCTGATCGCGCGCGTGCCGCTGCCGGCATCGCTGTACGTGCACGCGCGCGTGCTGGGCAGCGTCATCGTCGATCTGGCCGCCCTGCTGCTGGTGCTCGCGGTCCTGGTCGGCTTCGGCCTGCGCTTCGACGCGATCGGCGCGCTGGCGGCACTCGCCGGTGTCGCCGTGCTGGCCGTGCTGGCGCTGGCGCTGGCGCGCATCGCCGCCCTGCTGCAGGTGTTCGTGCGCGATCTCGCCGCCGTGGTCGGCCAGTTGGTCGGTTTGGGATTCTTTCTCGCCCCGGTGCTCTACGACCGCACGCAACTGCCCGAAGCCACGGCGCGGGTGCTGGGTTGGAACCCGCTGGTGGCCCCCCTCGAAGCGGTCCGCCATGGCTTGTCGGGGCAGGGCGAGCTGCCCGCGGCCGCGCTGGGCGTTTCCGCGCTGATCGCGGTGCTGCTGCTGCTGGCGTCGATCGGACTGCAGCGGCGGGCCGGTCGGCATCTCGAGGATTTCCTGTGAGATCGGGCGTCCATGATCCTGCCGCGCCGGTGCCTGCCGCGCCGGTGCCGGCCGCGGGGCGGGACGAT
>DMHI01000099.1 GCA_003449515.1 Lysobacteraceae bacterium
CCCGCCGAGCCGCTGCACCTCGACGATGGCACGCCGGTGGATTGGGCGCTGTTCGAGCGCGCGCTGATCAACCTGCCCTCGGTCATCGGCGACCGCCGAGCGATCACCGGCGGTGAGCGCCTCGATGCCGCCATCGCCCTGCTCGACCGCCTCACCCACGCCGACACGCTGGAAGCCTTCCTTACCAGCGCCGCGTATCCCGCGTTGGTCGAGAACGACCTTCGCGCCGCCTGATCTCTCCCCACGTCACCACTCGTTACCCGCAAGGACACCGCCATGAGCACGCTGCCGACCGCCGACCAACTGAGGCACGACTGGGCCACCAACCCCCGCTGGAAGGGCGTGACCCGCAACTACACCGCCCACGACGTCGTCCGCCTCCGCGGCACCGTCCCGGTCGAGCACAGCATCGCCAAGCTCGGCGCGCAGAAGCTCTGGCGCTACCTGCAGACGGAAGACTTCATCAACGCGCTGGGCGCGCTGACCGGCAACCAGGCCATGCAGCAGGTCAAGGCCGGCCTGAAGGCCATCTATCTCTCGGGCTGGCAGGTCGCGGCGGATGCCAACCTGGCCGGCGAGATGTACCCCGACCAGTCGTTGTACCCGGTCAACTCGGTGCCGCAGGTGGTCAAGCGCATCAACAACACCCTGCTGCGCGCCGACCAGATCCAGTGCGCGGAAGGCCTCGGCGACACCGACTTCATGCAGCCGATCGTGGCCGATGCCGAAGCCGGCTTCGGCGGCGTGCTGAACGCCTTCGAGCTGATGAAGGCGATGATCGAAGCGGGTGCCTCGGGCGTGCACTTCGAAGACCAGCTGGCCTCGGTGAAGAAGTGCGGCCACATGGGCGGCAAGGTGCTGGTGCCGACGCGTGAGGCGATCGAGAAGCTCAACGCCGCGCGCCTCGCTGCCGACGTGATGGGCGTGCCCACACTCATCGTCGCCCGCACCGACGCCGAAGCCGCCGACCTGCTCACCTCCGACGTCGATGCCAACGACCGCCCGTTCTGTACCGGCGAGCGCACCGTCGAGGGCTTCTACAAGACGCGTCCGGGTGCGGAGCAGGCGATCAGCCGCGGCCTCGCCTACGCGCCGTACGCCGACCTGGTGTGGTGCGAGACCGGCAAGCCCGACCTCGCCTTCGCCAAGCGCTTCGCCGAAGCCATCCACGCCAAATACCCGGGCAAGCTGCTGGCCTACAACTGCTCGCCGTCCTTCAACTGGAAGAAGAACCTCGACGACGCGACCATCGCGCGCTTCCAGAAGGAGCTTGCGGCCATGGGCTACAAGTTCCAGTTCATCACGCTCGCCGGCTTCCACTCGCTCAACTACGGCATGTTCGATCTCGCCCACGGCTACGCCCGCCGCCAGATGAGCGCCTTCGTCGAGCTGCAGGAGCGCGAGTTCGCCGCCGCCGACCGCGGTTTCACCGCGGTGAAGCACCAGCGCGAAGTCGGTACCGGCTACTTCGATGCCGTCACCCAGACGATCCAGTCAGGCCAGAGCTCGACCACGGCGATGAAGGGCAGCACCGAGGAAGAGCAGTTCCATCACGGCGACGCCAAGGCCAAGGAAACCGCCGCCGCGTGAGGGTGCGGCTTGGCGCGCGGCCGGTCCGGAAACCGGGGCCTGCCGAACGCCCGCAACGAAAAACGGGCCCCGAGGGGCCCGTTACTCGTTGCGCAATCCGGGAACCTTATGGCGTCACCGTCAGATTCACCCGCACGGTGGCCGTGGCGCGCGCCGGGTCGTTGCTGCCGAGGCAGACGAACCCGGTGTAGTTGCCCGGCGCGAGGCCTGCGGTATTCACCGTCACCGTCACCGGCGCGGGTGCGCCGGCCACCGCGCGGCCCGAGGCCGGCGCGACCGAGGCGATCCACGGCGCGTTGCAGGTGAGGATGCCGCTGACGGCGAAGGCGAGGCCAGCGGGTGCGCCGCTGGGCGTGGCCCACACGTTCGCCGGTGCGGCGGCGGTGGGCTGGATCGTCCGCACCGGGCCTCCCTCGCCTTGCAGCGAATTCAGCCACGCCCAGCGTTGAGCGAACGGCACATTCACCTGCGGCACCAGCCAGTAGCGGCCCGGCTGCAGGGTCAGCGTCTGGCCTGCGGCGGCGAGGTTGAGGCGCAGCACGCCGCCCGCCACCGACATGCCCGGCGAATTCGCCGCCGCCGTGTGCCGCCACACCGCCGCGTTCGGTGAGCTGTGCGGGTTGCCGGCGGGGACGCCACCGGCATCCGCGAAGATCGACCAGCCGATCTGCGCCGTGGCCGCGATGGCGCCGCCCTGGGCGAAGCCCTCCGCCACCAGCGCGCTGATCGGGGTCGGCGCACTCACCACGAAGTCATCCGCGGCGAATAGCGCGGCCCCGGTGTCGGTGAAGCGACCGGCGAAGTAGCCGAAGGTGGCACCCGCGCTGCTTTGCGCCACCAGCGCGCCAGGGCCAGTGCCGGTGCGGCTGGTGGTGAAGTCGACCGGATTGCTGTTGCTCCAGACGTTGAAGCTCGCGGTGCGGGTGCTGTTCGCCGGCGCGCTGATGGCGAGGGCATCGGTACCGAGCGTCAGCTCGGGCGCGCGCACCGCCACCGCGATCGGCAGGCGCAGGGTGGGCGAGCGGCTGGCGCTGTCGTTGCCGGTCGAGGTGAGGGTGAGCGTGCCGAATTGGAAGCTGCCGTCGGCCGGCTGGCCGGCAGTGTTGACCGTCACCGTCAGCGTCACCGTCGCGAACGGCGCCACCGTGAACACCGGGCTGTTGAGCGTGCCGGTCACGCCCGACAGCGCGGCGCTGAAGGTCTGCATCGTCGCCCGCGTGCTGCGGAAGGTGCGGGTGAAGGTGCAGGTGCTCGGGCCGCAGCCGCGGTTGGCCATACTGGCGAGGTTGAGTCCGGCGACATCGCCGCCCAGCGCCGGATTGGCGGCGAGGTAGTCGACGCGCTGCTCGTCCATCACGAGGCCCGCGCGGGCGGCCAGATCGACCTGCACGCGACCGGCACCGGCCTGGAAGGGCGTGGCCGCCGCGCCGGTCTCGTTGCGCACGTTGGTGTTGGCGGTGAGCATCAGCGCCGACTTGATCTCGGCTGGCGTCCAGAGCGGGAAGATCTGCCGCAACAGTGCGCCCGCGCCGGCCACCTGCGGTGCCGACATCGACGTGCCGCTGAGGAAGCCGACCGCCTCGGCGCAGGCGGCGGTGGTCCACAGTGCCGGGTTGGCGCAGGCCACCGGGTCGAGGATGTTGACGCCGTGGCCGGTGATATCGGGCTTGAGCACCGAGAACGGGGCCGGCCCGCGCGAGCTGAATGCGGCGAGCTGATCCTGCGCGTTGTCGATGCGGGTCGCCGGGAACGGAATCAGCGCCGACAGCGACGGCGTGCTGACGGTGAGCGCCTGCAGGGCGACACCTTCGGTCTGCGCCATGCCGAACACCGGCACGGTGGCACCCGGCACCGACGGCGCGATGGCGCCGGTGGTGTTGTTGACGATGATCACCGCGCGCGCGCCCGCTGCCGCCGCATTCGCGGCCTTCTCGGTGAAGGTGCAGCCGCCACGTCGCACCAGCGCGATGCGGTTGGCGAAGAAGCCCGCGGCGAAGCCGCCAGTCGCGGTGCAGCCATCGGTCGTCCCGGTGAAGCCGGGGCCGGCACGCAGCACGGTATTGGGAATCGAGCCCGTCAGCTCGACGCCGCCCGAGCCCGCGTTCAGCAGGATGGTCGACAGGTTCGGCGGCACGCCAGCACCGGTGACATGGAGTGCGAACTCGTAACCCGCCCGGCCCGACTGCGCTGCGGCAACGGTCATCACCCAGGGCTGGTTGTGGCCATTGGTCGACGGGCCGGGGCCGCTGTTGCCGGCCGAGGCCGCGACGAAGATGCCGGCGTCGGTCGCCGCCAGGAAGGCCTGCGAGATCGCCTCCGACCAGGGCTGCGCGCCGCCGCCGATCGAGTAGTTGATGACATCCACACCGTCGGCGATCGCCTGGTTGATCGAGGCCAGCGTCGAGACGTTCGGGCACAGGCCCTGGCCGGTGGTGGTGAGGGTGTAGCAGGCGTCGTAGGCGATCACGTTGGCGCGGGGTGCGATGCCCGAGATCGTCACCGTGTTGCCGCGGAAGCTGACCGGGCGGGCGTTGCCGGCGGCGGTACCGGCGGTGTGCGAGCCGTGGCTGTTGCTGTCGCCGAAGCCCGGTTCCTCACCGATGTTCGCCGCGCCGCAGAGGTTGGCCGGCGCGCCGCAGACGAAGTCCCAGCCGCCGATCAGCTTGTCATTGCAACGGCCGGCGTCGGGGCCACCGCTGGCGCAGCTGCCGAGGTAGTTGCCGTCGCCGAGCGGATTGACGATGTCCACGCCACTCCCGGGCTCGGTGCCCGCGAACGACGGGCTGGCGAAGTTGATGCCGGAGTCGATGATGCCAACCACCACCCCCTCGCCGCGGGCACGGCGGTTGAAGATCGACACCTCGCTGCGCTGGCGGTTGATGAAGGCGGCACGGTGGATACCGGTGCCGCTCTCCCAGACGCGGTCGGCACCGATGACGGCGGGCGCCACTTCATCGTCGAGCGCGTACTCGCGGTAGGGCTCGACCAGGGTCACGGCGGAGTCGGCGGCCAGCACAGCGGCTTCGCCCGGCGAGAGCTCGGCAACGATGCCGTTGAACACGTGCTGCATCCGGTGCTGCACCGTGAAGGCGCGGCCCACCTCGGCTTTCAGCCGCGCTTCGTGGCCGCGCTGGCGACGTTCGAGCGTCTTGGCATAGGCCTCGATGCTCGCTGCCACGTCGACGCCGACTTTGCCGCCGCGCACCGGTGGCTCGGCGGCTTCGAGCCGGGCACCGAAGGTCACGGCGGGCACATCGGCGAAGCCGATGATGTAGGGCATCCGGCCCACGGCAGCGAAGTGCGCCATCGCCGGCGACTCCTTGCCAACCAGCAACGTCTTGGCCGGCGTGGCCGCCTCTGCCGCTTGCGCGGCCCCGACCATCACCACCAGGGCCGCGGATATCGCGACCGTGAATCCGCTCAGCTCAAGACGCCGCATCTCGACACTCCCTCACATGCTCTTGGATGGTTGTGACCCCGGGGGGCGCGCCGCAGGGCGCGCGCTGGCCGGTGATCGGTGGTTGTTGCGCCGCCGCATCGACGCCCTCGGGATGCGGACTGTTACTGTCTAACGTGAACGGCGGAAACCTGCAAGAGGGTCGCGCAGCCGTTCGCGCAGGTGCAGCGCCCCGCGTTGCAACCGCCCCAGCGAGTCGGTGTGGAAGACCATGCCGATCTCGTTGGCGCGGCCGTGGCGCACCCGGCGCACCACGAGGGTTGCGCCGCCCAGGCCGATCCGGTCGCCGATCTGCACCTCGCCCTCGAAGCGCGCGGCGAACATGTCCGCAGCGGTGTGCGCGGCGTAGCGCGGCGGGATCGGCAGTCCGTAGAAGCCAGCGAGCTCGCCGAGCGGCACGTCGCCCGGCAGGCTGAAGGCGCCGAAAGCCTCCAGCTCGGCCTCGCGCGCCTCCTGACCTTCGGCGAACAGCCAATCGAGCCGGTAGACCTCGCCCGGTGGGGCGAGGAAGTAGGCGGTGTCGCCGGCGCGCGGCGGGCCGGCTTCGTTCGGCAGCAGGATCGTCTCGTCGCGCACCACCATGGCCGCGCGCGCCCAGCCGGGCAGTTCGGCGTTCTTCGACAGCACCGCGCTGGTCGGGCCGACGCGATAGCCCACGATCTCGTAGTCGAGCTGGCCGGGCAGGTCGAGCTCGATGCGCCGCGTCGCGGTCTCACGTCGGGGCAGTGCCACGCGGAACAGACGCGCGGCGGGCTTCAGCGTCCAGCCCTGCACCAGCAGCGACACCACCACGACCACGAAGGCGACGTTGAAGTACACCTCGGCATTGGGCAGGCCCATGAGCATGGGCAGGGTGGCGAGGAAGATGCCCACCGCGCCGCGCAGGCCCACCCAGCCGATGAAGCCGATCTCGCGCTTGGCGAATCCGAACGGTGCGAGGCAGGCGGCCACCACCAGTGGCCGCGCCAGCAGCATCAGCACCGCCGCCAACGCGAGCGCCGGTCCAAGCACGTCGAGCAGGCGCGAGGGCACCACCAGCAGGCCGAGCAGCAGGAACATGCCGCCCTGGGCCAGCCAGGTGGCCGCGATCATCACCGTGGTGACATTGGCGATGGCCCTGACCTTGCCCTGGCCGAGCATGAGGCCGGCCACGTACACCGCGAGGAAGCCGCTGCCGCCGAGCTGGTTGGTGGCGGCGAAAACCGCCACCGCGCCGGCCAGCGCGAACAGCGGATGCAGCCCCTCCGGCAGGGCGAGGCGGTTGAGCCCCAGCGCGATCAGCCGCCCGCCGAGCACGCCGAAGCCGAGCCCGAGGCCCAGCGCCAGCGCGAGCCGGAGAACCAGCGCCCCGCTTCCGCCCTCAGCGTCGACGCTTTCGCCGCCCAGCCCGCCCAGCGCCAGCCAGGTGCAGAGCGTGAGGGTGAGGAACACCGCCGCCGGATCGTTGCTGCCGGACTCGATCTCGAGCACGCCGTTGACCCGCTTGGGCAGGGCGATGCCGGCGCTGCGCAGCAAGAAGAACACCGCCGCGGCATCGGTCGAGGCCAGCACCGCGCCCAGCAGCAGCCCTTCGGCGAAGCTGAGGTCGAGCAGCCACATCGCGGCGAAGGCGGTGAGCAGGGCGGTGCCGGCCACGCCGGCGGTGGCCAGCCACAGGGCCGGCGCGATCGCCGCGCGCAGGGGCGCCAGCCGCGTCTGCAGGCCGCCGTCGAACAGGATGATCGCCAGCGCCAGCGCGCCGATCGCGTAGACCACGCCCGGGGCGATGGCGAAGCCGAGGCCCTCCGGTCCGAGCGCGACACCCAAGCCGAGGAAGACCAGCAGCAGCGGCGCGCCGAAGCGTCGCGCCAGAAGGCTCGAGCCGATGCCGAGCAGGGCCACCAGGGCGCCGCTCAGCAGCCAGGTGTCAGTGCGTTCCAGCCACTCCATCCGCGTTCGCAGGCTCCCGGTTGCGGCCAGCCTGCAGGGTAGCGCGCGCAGCAACGGCGGGTGCGTGCAGCGGCATGCGGAAGGCGATCGCCTCGGCCATTGCCGCAGCGCCCACGCCGGCCTCGCCGGCGAGGTCGGCGATGGTGCGGGCCACGCGCTGCACCCGGTGCGCGGCCCGCGCCGACAGGGCGAGCCGGTCGATCGCCCGGAGCAGCAGCGCCCGCGCCTCGGCGCTGGCCGCGAGCGCGACATCGAGTTCGCCCGCAGCAAGCAGCGCGTTGGCCTTGCCCTGACGCGCCTGCTGGCGGCCGCGCGCCGCCACCACGCGGGCGCGGACGGTGGTCGAACACTCGGCCGTCGCAGTGCCGAGCAGCTCGCTCGCGGTCACGCGCCGCAGCGCGACATGCAGGTCGATGCGGTCGAGCAGCGGCCCGCTGACCCGCGACTGGTAGCGGGCGATGGCCTCGGACGGGCAATCGCAGCGCCCCGACGGATCGCCGGCCCAGCCGCAGGGGCAGGGGTTCATGGCGGTCACCAGCAGGGGCCGTGCCGGGAACTCGAGCTGCATGGCCGCGCGGGCGATCCGCACTTCGCCGGACTCCAGCGGCTCGCGCAGCGCCTCCAGGCTGCGGCGGTCCCACTCCGGCAACTCATCGAGAAAGAGCACGCCGTGGTGGGCGAGCGAAAGCTCGCCGGGCCGCGGAATGCCCCCTCCGCCCACCAGCGCCACGGCGCTGGCGCCATGCATCGGCGCGCGGAACGGCCGCCGCGTCGGCCAGCCACCGGCCGCGCGCAGCGGCGCGGCGAGGCTGCGGATCACCGCCAGTTCCTCGGCCTCGGCGGCGTCCAGCGGGGGCAGAAGCCCGGGCAGGCAGCGCGCCAGCAGGGTCTTTCCACAGCCCGGCGGGCCACTCAGCCGCAGCCCATGCTGCCCGGCGGCCGCGATCTCCAGCGCCCGACGGCCCTGCACCTGCCCGACGACATCGGCGAGGTCGGGGGTATCGCGCTCGGGTCGCGGGTTCGCCGCGTCGTCGGGTTCGTCCGCCTGAGCGCGTGTCAGCGGCCGCTCGCCGCGCAGGTGCGCCACCACCTGGGCGAGGGTGCGCGCGCCGAACACCACCGCGGCGCGCGCATGCGCCGCCTCCTGTGCGCTGTCGGCGGGCAGCACCAGGGCTCGACCGGCGGCGGCGGCGGCGAGGGCGGCGGGCAGCGCGCCGTCGACCGGCCGCAGGGCGCCCGACAGCGACAGCTCGCCCAGCAGTTCCACCTCGCGCAGTGCATCGAGCGGAAGCTGCCCGGCAGCGGCCAGCAGGCCCAGCGCGATCGGCAGGTCGAATCGCGCGCCATCCTTCGGCAGTTCGGCGGGTGCCACATTCACCGTGATGCGCTTGCCGGGAAGCTCGAACTGGCTGGCCTGCAGCGCGGCGCGGACGCGCTCGCGGGCCTCGCGCGCCACCGTGCCCGCCAGCCCGGCGATGGTGAGCTGCGGCAGGCCGGCGGCCATGAAGACCTCGACGCGCACCTCCGGCGCGCGCACGCCGAGGCGTGCACGGCTGTGCACCAGTGCCAGCGACATGAGGGCGGCTCAGTTGCGGGTGTCGGGCGCAGCGGGACGCGTCGCCGCGTCCAGTGCATCGAGCTGGCGCTCGAGGGCTTCGAGCTTCTCGCGGGTCCGGCGCAGCACCGCCTTCTGCACTTCGAACTCTTCGCGCGTGACGAGATCGAGCTTGCCCAGGCCCGCCTGCAGCGCGGCGCGGAAGTTCTTCTCGAGATCGGCGCGGGCACCCTCGAGGCCGGGCGGCACGAGGTCGTTGAGGCGGCGGGCGAGGTCGTCGATGGCCTTGAGGTCGATCATGGCGTGGCTTCCGTTGAGCGGTCGACGTCAGGGTGCGCGGTGCGGTGGCGGCGGGCTGTCGGGAAACGTCGCGCCGCGGTGTCGGCGGGCGTCGTCGTCGGCCGGAGCGCCGGTCGGAACGACCGCGCCGGATCGCAAGCGCGTCGCTCTCAAGGGCGCATATCAAATCACAGCCCGTGTGACGTAGACAATCGAGCCGTATGCGGTGGCATCGGTGTCGGGGATTCACACAACGGGGGAGACGACGATGCGCAGGCAAGTTCGCGGGGAGGGCGCGCTTGGGCGCGCCGGCAAGACGGGCGCCAAGGCGTTCACGGGATGGGCGGCGCTGGCGGCGGCCGGGTCGGTTGCGGCGCAGGAACCGACGCTGTCGGCCGGCGACACCGCATGGATGCTGATGGCGACCGTTCTGGTGCTGCTGATGACCCTGCCGGGCCTGGCGCTGTTCTACGCCGGCATGGTGCGGGCCAAGAACGTGCTGTCGGTGCTGATGCAGTGCTTCGCGATCGCCGGATTGATCACGGTGCTGTGGGTCGTCTACGGCTACTCGCTGGCCTTCGACACCGCCGGCATGATCGAGGGCGAGATCAACCTCGCCAGCTTCATCGGCGGCACATCGAAGCTGTTCCTCGAGGGTGTCACCCGCGAGTCGCTGGTGCTGGCCATCCCGGAAAGCCTGTTCGTGACCTTCCAGTTGAGCTTCGCCATCATCACGCTGGCGCTGATCGTCGGCGCCGTCGCCGAGCGCATGCGCTTCGCGTCATTGCTGGTGTTCTCCGCACTCTGGTTCACCTTCGCCTACCTGCCGATCGCGCACATGACCTGGGCCGGTCCGGGCGGCCTGTTCTGGGACTGGGGCGTGCTCGACTTCGCCGGCGGCACCGTCGTGCACATCAACGCGGGCATCGCCGGTCTGGTCGCCGCGATCATGCTCGGCAAGCGCAAGGGCTGGCCGACCACGGCGATGGCCCCGCACCACCTCGGCTACACGCTGATCGGCGCGGCCCTGCTGTGGGCGGGCTGGTTCGGCTTCAACGCCGGCAGCGCGGTCGCGGCCAACGGGGGTGCGGCGATGGCGATGCTGGTGACGCAGATCGCGGCGGCCACCGCCGCACTCGGCTGGATCGCGGCGGAGTGGGTCACGCACGGCAAGCCCTCGGTGCTCGGCATCGCCTCCGGCGCGATCGCCGGACTCGTGGCCATCACGCCGGCCGCCGGCACCGCCGGTCCGCTGGGCGCATTGGCCATCGGTGCGATCTCGGGCGTGGGCTGCTTCTTCGCCGCGACCAGGCTGAAGAAGGTGTTCGGCTACGACGACTCGCTCGACGTGTTCGGCGTGCACGGCGTGGGCGGCATCATCGGCGCGCTGCTGACCGGCGTGTTCGCGGCGGCCGAACTCGGCGGCGCGGGCCTGCCGATGGAGCGCGGCATCGGCGAGCAGGTGCTCTGGCAGGCGGCGGCCGTCGGCGTGACCATCGTCTGGTCGGCCGTGGTCACCGTGATCACGCTGAAGATCGCGGGACTGTTCGGCGGCCTGCGCGCGACGCCGGAAGAAGAGCAGGAAGGCCTCGACCTCGCGCTGCACGGCGAATCCGGTTACAACCTCTGAAACGACACGAGGACATCCCGATGAAAATGGTCACGGCCATCATCAAGCCCTTCAAG
>DMHI01000137.1:0-3674 GCA_003449515.1 Lysobacteraceae bacterium
CACTCTCTCCGCCACGAATGCAGTATTCGTGCGATTCCCCGCCGGGCACATCGCCCGCCGGGACGTTTTCCTACAGCGTTTACCGACTTTGGCCATCGCGCGGCTGGCAGAGCGGGCCTATGCTTCGTCCATACCAACCAACTCCCGGCGGACGGAGGAGCGGCGATGATCAGGGTATTCCTGCTGGATGACCATGCGCTGGTGCGGACGGGCTATCGCCTGATCCTCGAGCGCGAAACCGACATGCAGGTGGTCGGCGAAGCCGAGGACGGCGAGTCCGGGTTGCCGCTGATCCGCCAGGTCAAGCCGGACGTGGTGCTGTGCGACCTGCATCTCCCGGGCGTCAGCGGTCTCGAGATCACCGAGCGCCTCGCCAAGGGCAATGGCACGCCGAGGGTCGTGATCTGTTCGGTGCAGCAGGACGGTCCGATGCCGCGTCGACTGATGGCCGCCGGCGCGCACGGCTATGTCGGCAAGGGATGCGACGCCAACGAGCTGCTGCGTGCCATCCGTGAGGCAGCGCGCGGCAAGCGCTACCTCGCCAGCGATGTCGCCCAGCACATGGCGCTGGCCGGCGCGCAGGGCGAATCGCCGTTCGAGAACCTCTCGCCGCGCGAAATGGAGGTGGCGAAGCTGCTGTGCCAGGGCCTGAGGCTCGAAGAGATCGGCAAGCGCCTGCACCTGTCCGGCAAGACCGTGGCAACGCACAAATACCGCCTGCTCGACAAGCTCGCGCTCAAGGACACGGTGTCGCTGGCGCGGCTCGCCACGCAGTACGGCGTGCACGACGCCAACCTGTCGCGGAGCGGATAAGGGCCGAGCGGCGTGGACGATCGATCTGCTTGATCGACGTTCGGACCCTCGAAAGAAAACGGCCCGGTTTTCCGGGCCGTTTTCGTTGCGGTGCGGGTAACGAGGTTCCGGCGTCAACCCGCTCGAGTGCCTTCGTCGTCGGCCTTGTCGGCGTTGGCGGTCGGCGTCGTCGTCGCAGGCGGCGACAGCTCGGCCAGCAGGTCGCGCTGCAGGGGCGAGACGGCCGGAGCAATGACCTCGGCGGCGGCGATCGATTCGATCGGCGCAGCCTCGGCAGCGATGCTCGCCTCGGCGACCGCGGCTTCGATGTACGGCGTGGCTTCAACGACGGCCGGCGCAACGACCGGTGCCGCTTCCACGACGGATGCCGCTTCGGGGGCCGGTGCGGCGACTGCCGCCGCAACGGCAACGGCCTTCGGTGCGGGCAGGTCGTCGAAGTCGCTTTCGACGCTGGTCAGCAGCGAGGCACCGGCAGCCGGTGCGGTACGGACAGCGGCGGACGTGCGGGGCGTCCCGTTGTCGTCTTCACCGTCCTCATCGCCAAGGTCATCGCTGTCGAGCACATCAGCGGACACACCGCCCTCGGTGCCGTCACCGCTGGCACCGCGACGGCGGCGACGGCCACCGCGACGGCCACGACGGCGCTTTCCGCCCGCGCCGGCATCGGCTGCGGCATCAGCCGGCGCTTCGCCACCGTCGGTCACGGCTGCCTCGCTCGTGCTCATCGCGACGGCGATATCGGTGCTGGCCTGTGCAGGGTCAGCGGCGTCGATCGGGGGCGTCGCGTTGGTGGCGATGGGCGTGGCCACCGTCGCGGTTACCGCGACCACGCCTTCAGCGCCGGCCACGCCCGATCCCGTGGACGGGGATGTTGCCGGAGCGCGCTCGCGCGCCTCCTGCTGGCGGCGGGCCTGATCCTGCTTGCGCTGCTCGGCCTTCTCGGCCTCGCGCTTCTGCTGTTCTTCGCGGCGCTGCTGCTTCTCGAGGCGGCGCTGCTCCTCGAGCTTGCGCTGCTCGTCGACGCGCTTCTGCTCTTCCGGGCTGCGCTCGGGCTTGGCGGCGCGCTCCTTGCGGTCACCACGGTCCTTGCGCTCGCCGCGCTCCGGCCGCTCGCCGCGCGTGGCCGGCTGTTCGCCGGTCGTCATGCCCGGGCGCTCGCCGCGACCGTCGTTGCGGGAGTCGCCGCGGTTTCCGCGGTTGCCGCGTTCGCCGCGTGGGCCGCGCTCGTCGCGACGTGGTCGTTCGCCCGCCGGCTTGCCGGCACCCGTGGCCGGTGCGGCAACGGGTTGGGCGGCCGGCGCGCTGTCGTCACCCGTGAACACCGATACCAGACGGCTCCAGAAGCCGCGCTTCGGCGCGGCGATCGCCGCCGGCATCGGCGCCGCAGCGGCGGGCGCGGGCGCCATGTCGCCCTCGAACTCCTGCACCGGACGGCTCGGCATCGGCTGCACCGGCTGCACCTTCGTCACGGCCGGCGCCGGCGGGATGTTGAGCTGGTTCTTGGTCAGCGCATGCAGCTCGAGCTTGCGCGGCGAGGTGCGGTGGTAGCTCGGCCTCGCGCTTTCCTCGCCCAGCTCGTTCTCGCGGATGCGGGTGACGGTGTAGTGCGGGGTCTCGAGCGCGGGATCGGCGACGATGATGATCGGCGCATCGTGGCGCTGCTCGATCTCGGTGATCGCGCGGCGCTTCTCGTTGAGCAGGTAGTTGGCGATCTGCGACGGCGCCTGCACCAGCACCTGGCCGGTGTTCTCCTTCATCGCGTGCTCTTCGACGACGCGCAGGATCGACAGCGACAGCGACTCGACGCTGCGCACGCGGCCGTGGCCATCGCAGCGCGGGCAGACCATCTGGCTGCTCTCGCCCAAGCTCGGGCGAAGGCGCTGGCGCGACATCTCCAGCAGGCCGAAGCGCGAGATGCGACCGATCTGCACGCGGGCGCGGTCGTGCTTCAGGGCGTTCTGCAAGCGGTCCTCGACCTGGCGCTGGGCCTTGGTCGAGCTCATGTCGATGAAGTCGATGACCACGAGGCCGCCGAGGTCGCGCAGGCGGAGCTGGCGGGCCACTTCATCGGCCGCTTCCAGGTTCGTCTGCAGCGCGGTTTCCTCGATGTCGCCGCCCTTGGTGGCGCGCGCCGAGTTCACGTCGACGGAAGTGAGGGCTTCCGTCTGGTCGATGACCAGGGCGCCGCCCGAGGGCAGGCGCACGGTGCGCTCGTAGGCGTTCTCGATCTGCGACTCGATCTGGAAGCGGTTGAACAGCGGGATCGGGTCGCCGTAGAGCTTCAGCTTGCGCAGGGCATTCGGCATGACCTGCTGCATGAACTCGCGGGCTTCGTCGTACATCGCCGGCGTGTCGACGAGGATCTCGTTGACGTCGCCGCGCAGGTAGTCGCGTAGCGCACGGACGATGAGGCGCGATTCCTGGTAGATCAGGAACGGCGCCGGCTTCGACAGGGCGGCGTCGCAGATGGCGCGCCAGACCTGCAGGAGGTAGTTCAGGTCCCACTGCAGCTCTTCCGCGTCGCGGCCGACGCCGGCCGTGCGGATGATGACGCCCATGTCATCGGGGATGTTGATGGCGTCCAGCGCCTCTTTCAGCGCCTGCCGGTCCTCGCCCTCGATGCGGCGCGAGACCCCGCCGGCGTTCGGCGAGTTCGGCATCAGCACCATGTAGCGGCCGGCCAGCGAGATGAACGTGGTCAGGGCCGCACCCTTGTTGCCACGCTCTTCCTTGTCGACCTGGACGACGACTTCCTGGCCTTCGCGCAGGCATTCCTTCAGCGTGTTCTTGTCCGGGTTGGTGCCCGGCTGGAAGTACTCGCGGGCGATCTCCTTCAGCGGCAGGAAGCCGTGGCGGTCGAC
>DMHI01000137.1:4007-4353 GCA_003449515.1 Lysobacteraceae bacterium
CCGTATTCGACGAAGGCCGCTTCGAGGGAGGGTTCCAGCCGCGTGATGCGGCCCTTGTAGATGTTGGACTTGCGCTGTTCCTTGGCCGCCTGCTCGATGTCGATGTCGTACAGGGACTGGCCGTCCACGATCGCCACGCGCAGTTCTTCGGCCTGCGTGGCATTGATCAGCATCCGCTTCATTGTCAGGTTCCTCACGCGCTCTACCGCGAGGAACGCCGGGTCGGGCCCGTCATCCGGCGCCGCTTGCGCGGCGCCTGGCATCGATCCAGCGCTTCGGACCGTCAGGCAAAGCCCGCGGGAGCGCTTCATTTATTCCAGTGATGCCGGCCGGGTTGTCAGTCCGT
>DMHI01000137.1:4759-5225 GCA_003449515.1 Lysobacteraceae bacterium
CGAAAGCCGCTAACATGATCGCCCCCGGGGGGCGTGGTCGCGTTTCGGCGGGAACACCGGGGAGGGGGCTTTCGGCCAACTCCCAAGCGAATCAGAACCTTAGCCTGCGCGCGGAGCTTAACAGATGCGCCCCGGCCCGCCCACCCCGTCAAATCTCGCCAATGAATGAGAAAACCGGCGGCGTCCGCCTCGTCCGCGTGCCCGACGACCGCGACGGCCAGCGCCTCGACAACTTCCTGCTCGGGCAGCTGAAAGGCGCGCCGCGTTCGATCATCTACAAGATCGTCCGCTCGGGGCAGGTGCGGGTGAACGGCGGCCGGGCCAAGCCCGAGACCAAGCTTTCGGCCGGGGCCGAGGTGCGCATCCCGCCGGTCCGGCTGGCCGAGGAGGGCGAGCTTAAAGTGCCACCCAAGGGGCTGCAGGACCGTCTGGGAGCCAGCGTCGTCTTCGAGGACAAAAGCGTCCT
>DMHI01000230.1 GCA_003449515.1 Lysobacteraceae bacterium
CGGTGTTCAACCCCGATCGCATCCCGCTCGGCATACCGGCGGAGGAGCCGCGCTACTCGGTCGACAGCCCGTACGGCGTGCTCGCGTTCGGTGCGGCGTCGATGGGCAATCCGCATGCGCTGATCGAGGTCGCAGCGCGCAGTGGTGCGGCGACGGACGGCACGACGCTCGCCAGCATGAGCATCGAAGGCATCAGCGCCTGGCTGCAGCGTTCGCCGCTGTTCCCGGACAGCGTCAATGTCGGTTTCGCCGAAGTGATCGCGCCCGATCACATCGCGCTGCGCGTCTACGAGCGCGGCGTCGGCGAGACGCTGGCCTGCGGCAGCGGTGCCTGCGCGGCGGTGGCGATCCTCGTGCGCCAGGGCCGCCTCGCGCGCAGCGTGCGCGTCGACCTGCCCGGCGGCAGCCTGCACATCGACTGGCCGCGTGATGATGCGCCGGTCGCCATGCGCGGCCCGGCCGCGTTCGTTTTCGAAGGGGAGTGGTGGGATGGAGCAGCAGGAATCAACGGCGAGGGCCACCCCGGTGGTCGATGAGCGCGACCCGCGCAGCGAGGCCCGGGAGGTCGCGCAGTGGCTGCGCCGCCATCCGCGCTTCCTCGAGCAGTTTCCCGATCTCGCGGTGACGCTGGTGGTGCCGAAGGATGGTGGGGCCAGCGCGTCGTTGGCCGGCTATCAGCTCGATGTGCTGCGCGAGAAGAACCGCGAGCTGACGCGTCGCCTGCACGATCTTTCCGGCAACGCCCAGGACAACGAGCGACTCGCGGTGCGCACCCACCAGCTCACGCTGGCCTTGATGCGTGCGCGTACCCGCGCCGAGGCCTTGGCGACCATGGTCGCGGTGCTGGGCGAGGACTTCGCCGGCGACGTGGTGCGCATCGCGCTGTTCGCGCCGGTCGATGGCGTTGGCGAGGTGGCGTGGGCGCAGCTGCTCGCCGCCGACGACGGGCGGCTGCAGCCCTTCCGCGATGCCATCGCCAGCGGCGAGCCGCTCTGTGGTCGTCTGGCCCCGGAGCGCGCCACGCTGCTGTTCGGTTCAACCGCAGCGCAGGTGGCCTCGAGTGCCGTGCTGCCGGTAGCCGGCGTCGGCCTCGTCGCGGTGGGCAGCGCCGATGCCAACCGCTTCTTCCCCGGCATGGGCACGCTGTTCCTGCGGATGATGGCCGAGGCCCTCGGCACCGCGATGGCGCGGGCCGGCTGACGATGGTCGCGCGCGCGCCGTCGCCGCACGCCGCCGCCGGCCCGCTCGATGCCGACCTCGGCGGTTTCATCGACCACCTCGCGGTGGAGAGGCAGGCCTCGGCGCACACGCTCGACGCCTATCGGCGCGACCTCGCGGCGCTGCGCCATTGGGCCGGGGCGCAGGGCGCGGTGCGCTGGGGCGATATCGACAGCGTGGCACTGCGCAGTTTCATCGCCGATGAGCACGCCCGCGGACTGTCGCCGCCGAGCGTGCAGCGTCGTCTTTCCGCCTGTCGTGCGCTGTTCCGCTGGCTGCTCAAGCACGGCCGTATCGGCATCGATCCGAGCGCCGGCCTGCGTGGCCCGAAGGCCGCGCGCAAGCTGCCGCAGGTGCTGGATGCCGACGAAATGGGCCAGCTCGTCGAAGTGCCCGATAGCGGGGCGCTCGGCCTGCGCGACCGCGCGATGATGGAGCTTCTCTACTCCTCCGGCCTGCGTGTGTCCGAGCTTTGCGCGCTGCGCTGGGGCGATCTCGATCTGGCGGGCGGCGAAGTCCGCGTGCTCGGCAAGGGCCGCAAGACCCGCATCGTGCCGGTGGGCCGTCACGCCCGCGAGGCGCTGGCGGCGTGGGCATCGGCCTCGGCAAGCGCCGCAGCGCCGCTCGGCGATGGCGCGCGCGGGCCCGCGTCGCTCGCCGCCCGCCCGGTCTTTCCCGGCCGCGACGGCGTGCCGATCACCCCGCGCGCGGTGCAGAAGCGCGTGCGCGAACTGGCGATCCGCCAAGGGGTGTGGAAGCGCGTGCATCCACACCTGCTGCGCCACAGCTTCGCCAGCCATGTGCTCGAGAGCTCCGGCGACCTGCGCGGCGTGCAGGAGCTGCTGGGCCACGCCAGCATCGCGACCACGCAGATCTACACCCACCTCGATTTCCAGCACCTCGCCAAGGTCTACGACAGCGCGCATCCGCGGGCGAAGCGGAAACCCTGATCGGCGTCGCTCAGCGCGCGGCGGTCTGCGGCTGCGCCACCCAGCGCGGCACCTGCCGCGACCACATCGAAAACGCGCGGTCGGCGTCCTGCCAGATGCCGACGCGCGGGTTGCCGTCGGCGAGGGTGCCGCTGTAGCGGTCCTCGATGACCGCCACCTCCACGCCGTCGCGCACCAGACGGAGCCGCACGGCGGCACCGCCGGCGTAGACCGATTCGAAACCGAGTCCCGGCAGGTCGCGGTAGTCGGCCATGGTCGGTCGGCTGGATTCGAGGCGGATCAGGGTGGGCTCGATCACCAGCACGCCGGGGCCGGGTGCTTCGGCAATGTCGAAGTCGCGGTCGAAGCCGCGGCGCAGCGTGTCGGTGAGGGCTTCGGCGCGCGATGCGGCGTCGCGCGCGTCCACCGGTCGCGGCTGCTGGCGGCGCGGGTCGAGGCGACGCTCGACAGCCGGCAGTTCGACCACGGTCGGTGCCACGTGCACGCGCTGCACGTCGGCCAGCGCGGCGGGCTGCAGCACCTGGGTCTGGTCGAAGGCGGCCGCCGGCAGCGCGATGGCGGCGGCGAGGGCGAGCGCGGTGCGTCGCGGGATCGAGCGGGACATGGCGGACTCCGGCGGGTGGTGTCGACCTGCCGAGCATAGTGGCGGCGGCCGGCGCGAGGGGGCCCTGCGCGACCGGTGTTCAGCGCGCCCTGACGTCGCTGAATAGCGGCCGCGCTTACGCTGGCCGTGATGGAATGCGCGGATGGAACCCCGCCCCACCGCCATCACCCTGCATCGCGCCTCGCGCGTCCTCGACGTGGCATTCGACGACGGCTGCATCTTCCGCCTGCCGGCCGAATACCTGCGCGTGGAGTCGCCGAGCGCCGAGGTGCAGGGCCACGGGCCGGGGCAGAAGCTGCTGGTGGCGGGCAAGCGCGATGTCGCCATCGACGCGGTGGAGCCGGTCGGGCGCTACGCCGTGGCGCTGCGCTTCTCCGACGGCCATTCGACCGGCCTCTACACCTGGGCCTACCTGCACCAACTCGGCCGCGAGCAGGCGGTGCGCTGGGCGGCCTACGAGACCGCGCTCGCGGCGGCCGGACTCGGCCGCGACCGAGCGCCCGGCGACGGGGGCTCCGGCATAATCCGCGCATGAACAGCGACCTCCCCGCCGGCGACCGCCACTCCGAGGGCACCACCCACTTCGGCTTCCGCGATGTGCCCACCGCCGAGAAGGCCGGACTGGTGCGCGAGGTGTTCACCTCGGTGGCGGCGAAGTACGACCTGATGAACGACCTGATGAGCCTCGGTGTGCACCGGGTCTGGAAGCGTTATTTCGTCGCCACCTCGGGCGTGGCCAAGGGCGACCGCGTGCTCGATCTCGCGGGTGGCACCGGCGATATCGCCGCCCTGCTGCACGGGCGTGTGGGCGAAGCCGGCGAGATCGTCGTTGGCGACATCAATGCGGCGATGCTCGGCGTGGGCCGCGACCGGCTCACCGATCGCGGTCTGGTGCGTGGTCTGCGCTGGGTGCAGTTGAATGCCGAGGCGCTGCCCTTCCCCGATGCCAGTTTCGACCTCGTCACCATCGCTTTCGGCCTGCGCAACGTCACCGACAAGGCGCGTGCGCTGCGCGAGATGCACCGCGTGCTCAAGCTGGGTGGTCGCGCGCTGGTGCTGGAGTTTTCGCAAGTGAAGCCGGCGTGGTTCAAGCCGGTCTACGACTTCCACAGTTTCCGGGTGCTGCCGCGCCTGGGCCGGCTGATCACCCACGACGCCGCGAGTTACCGGTATCTCGCCGAGAGCATCCGCAAGCACCCGCCGCAGGACGCGCTGAAGGCGATGATGGAAGGCGCCGGCTTCGAACGCTGCGACTACCGCGATCTGTCCGCAGGCATCTGCGCCATCCACTCCGGCTACCGGGTCTGACACGCATGCGATTCCACGTTCCGTTTCTGACCGCTGCCCTGACCGCGCTTCTGCTGGTCATCGCGCCGCAGGCCGTCGCCGACCGCAGCGCCGACGAGCACAGCCACGCCCAACCGCGCATCGTGCGGATCACCGCCAGCACGCTCGACCTGCGCGTCGATTTCGCCAGCCGCACGCTGGCTGGCGAGGTGACGCACACGCTGTCCTGGGTCGGCCCGCAGGCCGCCGCCGCGCCAGCCAGCACCGAACTGGTGCTCGATACCCGCGATCTCAGCATCGAACGCGTCCATGCGCGCAGCGGCGAGGGGCGTTGGCAGCGTGTCGGCTTCACGCTGGGCGAGCGCGATCCGATCTTCGGCAGCAAGCTCAGCATCACCCTTCCGGGCCGCGTGGATGCGGTGCGCATCCGCTACCGCACCTCGCCCGAGGCTTCGGGCCTGCAGTGGATGACGCCGGCGATGACCGCGGGCGGCCGCCAGCCATTGCTGTTCAGCCAGTCGCAGGCGATCCACGCGCGCAGCTGGGTGCCGCTGCAGGACACGCCCGGCGTGCGCTTCACCTACACCGCGCGCATCCGCACCGCGCCGGGCGTGGTGGCGCTGATGAGCGCCGACAACGACCCGGAGGCGGAGGCCGATGGCGATTACCGCTTCACCATGCCGCAGCCGATCCCGAGCTACCTGCTGGCGATCGCGGTGGGCGACTTCCGCTTCAAGCCGATCTCGGCGCGCGCCGGCGTCTGGGCCGAGGCACCACTGCTGGAGAAGGCGACCGCCGAGTTCGCCGATACCGAGGTGATGATCGCAGTGGCCGAGGCCCTGTACGGCGAGTACCGCTGGGGCCGCTACGACCTGCTGGTGCTGCCGGCGAGTTTTCCGTTCGGCGGGATGGAGAACCCGCGGCTGTCGTTCATCACGCCCACCATCATCACCGGCGACCGGTCGCTGGTGTCGCTGATCGCCCACGAACTGGCGCATTCGTGGTCGGGCAATCTCGTCACCAACGCGAGCTGGAAGGATTTCTGGCTCAACGAGGGCTTCACCACCTACGTCGAGAACCGCATCGTCGAGGCGGTGTTCGGGGCCGAGCAGGCGGCGATGGAGAACGTCGTCGCCCAGGCGGGCCTGCGCGCCGAGCTCGCGCTGCTGCCGCCCGCGCAGCAGGTGCTGGCGCTGCCGCCGTTTCCCGGCCGCGACCCCGAGGAGTCGCTGACCGATGTCGCCTACCACAAGGGCGCGTGGTTCCTGCACGATCTCGAGCGCCGCTTCGGCCGCGCCGTGTTCGATCCGTTCCTGCGCGCCTGGTTCGACCAGCACGCCTTCAAGAGCGTGACCACCGACGATTTCCTCGCCTTCCTGCGCCGCGAGCTGCTGGCAAGACATCCCGGCAAGCTCACCGAAGCCGAGCTTGCCGCGTGGATCGCCGGTCCCGGCATCCCCGATTTCGCCGTGCCGGCCCGTTCCGGGCGGCTCGAGGCGGTCGATGCCGCCCGCGCGGCCTGGCTCGACCGTCGCACGGCGGCCGCCGAGCTGCCGACGCGGAGCTGGATCACCCAGGAGTGGGTGCACTTCCTCGAAGGCCTGCCCGCCGACATCGAGGCCGATCGCCTGATCGAGCTGGACAGCGCCTTCCGCTTCACCGGCACCACCAACGGCGAGATCGCCGAGCGCTGGTACCCGATCACGGTGCGCGCCGGGCTGTTCGAGGCGCGTCCGGCGATGGCGCAGTTCCTGCGCAAGGTCGGGCGCCGGAAGCTCGTCCTGCCCACCTACGTGGCACTGGCGGAAACGCCGGGTGGCCTCGCGTTCGCGCGCGAGGTGCTGCGTCAGGCCGGCGCCTTCTACCACCCGATCACGCGCAACTCGGTGCAGGCGGCGCTCGACGCCAGGGCGAAGTGAGCGCGCGGCGGCGCCCGCTCGCGCGCCGCGTCCTGCTGGCGGCAGGGCTGGCCGGCCCGGTGCTGGCTGCCGCCCTGCTGGCGTGGCGTCCCGAATGGGCGTTGCAGGGGGGATTCGCCGCGCAGCGCTGGCTGGCCGGTGCCAGCGAGCGGGCGATCGAGGTTGGCGGCCAGCGCATCGTGCAGCTCGAGGCTGGCGCGGTCGAAGCGCCGCTCATCGTCCTGCTGCACGGCTTCACCGGTGCCAAGGAGAACTGGTTGCCGCTGATGGCCGAACTGGCACCGACGCACCGGGTCATCGCCCCCGACCTGCCCGGCTGGGGCGAGAGCGGGCGCGCGGCCGACGCCGACTACGGCGTGGTGGCGCAGGCCGATCGCGTCGCGGCGTGGCTGGCCACGCTGCCACGCGCGCCGGTTCTGCTGGTGGGGCATTCGATGGGCGGGCATATCGCCGCGCTGGTGGCCGCGCGGCATCCCGATCGCGTCCCGCGGCTCGCGCTGCTGTCGGCCGCCGGTGTGCCGTTCGCGCAGAACGAATTCGGCCGCCGCGTGCTCGAGGGTGGGCACCCGTTCGCGGTGGACGACCGCGCATCGCTCGACCACTACCTCGGGCTGGTGTTCACCGATCCGCCGTTCGTGCCCTGGCCAGTCGATCGCGCCCTCATCCGCCAGCGCATCGCCGACCGCGAATTCGAGCAGGCGGTGCTGGCGCGCCTGCGCGGCGACGAGGCCTTCGCGGTGCAGCCTTTGCTCGGCGGCATCGCTGCTCCGACCCTGCTGCTGTGGTGCGACGATGATCGCGTGATCGATCCGAGCGCTGCCGCGACCTACGCGGCGGGACTGCCCGACTCGCGCACGCTGATGCTGCAGGGCTGCGGCCACATGCCGATGACGGCGGCCGCGGACGCGGTGGCGACGGCATTGCGCGAGCAGGCGGCGTGGCCGATCGACCGCGACTCTGCCGCATCACTCCGGTGCGTCGTCGCCCTCGAAGCGGACCGCCGTGGCGCCGCGCACGTCGCCGATGCTTGCCGTGGCATGGACGAACAGCCGCACCTCGCGCTTGAACACCATCGGGCCGCTGACCCGCGCATCGCGGCCGATGACGACGCGCGGCAGCTTCTCGCTGCTCCAGCTCCACCAGCCACGGCTTGGCGCGTCGATCTCGATGCCGCCAGCGTGCGCGCCACGGCCGAGGGTGATGTCGCCATTCACGGTGCGGATCACCCCCTGCACGGAGCCACCATCGAGGCGGATCCCGCCGTTCACCGTTTCGGCATCGCCCGCCACCACGCTGCGGGCACCGATGCGGATCGCGCCGTTCACCGTCTCGAGCTCGCCGGACACCTGGCCGTCATCGTCGAGGCGGATGCCGCCGTTCACCGTTTGGGCGCTGCCCAGCGTGACCTTGCCGGCGATGCTGATGCCGCCGTTGACGGTCTCGGCGCTGCCGACGGTGGCACCCTCGTCGATGCTGATGCCGCCGTTCACCGTCTCGGCGCTGCGCACGGTCGCGCCGCGCTGGATGCTGATGCCGCCATTCACCGAATCGAGGCTGTCGTAGCGCTGGCCGGCCTGCGCGGTGATGCTGCCGAGCACTTTCGATTCGCTGCGTGGGCTGTCGGCGAGTGCCGCACCGCTGCCGAGGGCGAGTGCCGCGGCGAGCAGCAGCGGGCGGAGACGAATGCGGGTCGAAGGGCGGCTGGCGACAGGGGCGACGGGGCGCATGGCGGGCTCCGGTGGGCAGTGCGTGCGGAATCGGGGGCCATCCTGCGCCTCGGCCGCTAGACTTGTCGCCTCCCGTTGGTCACTGGTGCATTGGTCATGGCGTCGCGTCCGAAACCCGTCCTGCTGCTGATCCTCGATGGCTGGGGCCATCGCGACGAGACGGCCGACAACGCCATCGCCCTGGCCCGCGTGCCGCACTGGCGCGCGCTGCTTGCCGACTACCCGCACGCGCTGGTGCACACCGAAGGCAGGTTCGTCGGCCTGCCGGACGGGCAGATGGGCAATTCCGAAGTCGGCCACATGAACATCGGCGCCGGCCGCATCGTCTACCAGGACCTGACGCGCGTCGACGCCGAGATCGAGAGCGGCGCGTTCTTCTCGAATGCCGAACTGCTCGCCGCCTGCCACGCCGCGCGCTTGGCCTCCGGCACGCTGCACCTGATGGGCCTGCTCTCGCCGGGCGGCGTGCACTCGCACGAGGCGCATCTGTTCGCGCTGATCGCGATGGCGAAGCGCGAGGGCGTGCCGCGCGTGGCCGTTCACGCCTTCCTCGATGGCCGCGACATGCCGCCGAAGTCGGCCGAACCGTCGCTGCGCGCGCTCGACGACGTGTGTCGCAAGGCCGGCAATGCGCACCTCGCGTCCGTCTCGGGCCGCTACTACGCGATGGACCGCGACCAGCGTTGGGAGCGCGTCGAGGCGGCGTATCGCGCCATCACCGAGGCGCAGGCCGAGTTCCGCGCCGCCGATGGCCTGGCCGCGCTCGAGGCCGCCTACGCGCGCGGCGAGAACGACGAGTTCGTGAAGCCCACCGTGATCGACGGTGCTGCGCCGATGCGCGACGGCGACGCGGTGGTGTTCTTCAACTTCCGCGCCGACCGCGCGCGCCAGATCACCGCCGCCTTCACCGTGCCGGGCTTCGAGGGTTTCGCCAAACCGCGTGCCATCGCGCTGTCGCGTTTCACCGGCATGGCCGAATACGCGTCCGATCTGCCGGCGAAAGTGGCCTACGCGCCGGAAGACCTGCGCGGGACGCTCGGCGAGGTCATCGCCGATGCCGGTCTGACGCAACTGCGCATCGCCGAAACCGAGAAATACGCGCACGTCACGTTTTTCTTCAGCGGCGGCCGCGAAGCCCTGCTGCCCGGCGAATCGCGCGTGCTTATTCCCTCGCCGAAGGTGGCCACGTATGACCTGCAGCCGGAGATGAGCTGCCCCGAGCTGACCGACAAGCTGGTCGCGGCGATCCGCGGCGGCGAGGTCGACTTCATCGCCTGCAACATCGCCAACCCCGACATGGTTGGCCACACTGGCGACCTGCAGGCCGCCATCAGGGCCGCTGAAGCCGTGGACACCGCGCTGGGCCGCCTGCGCGAGGCGATCGAGCAGGCGGGCGGCGAAATGCTGGTCACTGCCGACCACGGCAACCTCGAGATGATGCGCGACCCGGAGACCGGCCAGCCGCACACCGCGCACACCGTCGGCCCGGTGCCCTTCGTCTACGTCGGCCGCAAGGCGACGCTGCGCCAAGGCGGCGCGCTGCGCGACATCGCGCCCACCGTGCTCGCGCTGATGGGCCTGCCGAAGCCCGCGGCCATGACCGGCGAGTCGCTGGTGCGCTTCGTCTGATGCGCCCGGGCGCGCGGTTGGCGCCGGCGTATGCGGCAGGGCGCGTGGCGCTGCTGCTGGGCGCGCTGCTCGCATCGACGCTGGCGCTCTCTCCGGTTGCGGCTGCCGCGCCCGCCGACCCGCAGCGTGCGGCGCGCGAAGCCGATGCACAGGCCAGGCTCGATGCACTGAAGCAGCGCGTGGCGGCGCTCGCGGCCGAGCAGAAAGCGGCCGAGGCCGAGCGCTCGAGTGCCGCCGCGGCGCTGCGCGAGGCCGATACCGGCATGGCCAGGGCGCAGGCCGCCGTCGATGCCGCCGACGCCGAACGGGCGCGTCTCGCCGATGCACTCGCCGCCAACGAGGCGCAGCGCGCCAGGCTGGCCGAGCGCCTCACGGCGCAGCGCGAGGAACTGGCGCGGCTGGTGCGCGCGGCCTACGCCGCCGGACGCCACGAGCAGTTGAAGCTGCTGCTGGCGCAGGACCAGATCGGCACCATCGCCCGCACGCTGGCCTACCACCGCCATGTGCAGCAGGCCCGCGCCGGGCAGGTGCGCGCGGTCCTGGCCGAACTCGACGCGCTGGCCGCGCTCACCGCGCAGGTGGAAGCGCAGCGCGCCGCGGTCGCCGCCGCCGCCGTAGCCGCCGCGCATGCGGAGGCGGCGCTGCAAGCCGAACGCGAGACGCGACGG
>DMHI01000281.1 GCA_003449515.1 Lysobacteraceae bacterium
TTTCCCTACACGACGCTCTTCCGATCTACGATCGAGGCCGGCGTGGGCGCGGGCGATGCGGCTGCGGCACCCGGCGAAGTCGAGGCGCTGCGTGCCGCCGCGCTGCAGCAGCTTGGCCAGCACGCGGCCGCCATCGAGGCCTACACCGGCGCACTCCGCCGGCAGCCCGATGTCGGCGCGTGGTGGGCCGGGCTCGGCCTGTCGCTCGAGGCTGCCGGCCGCCGCGACGAGGCGCTCGCCGCCTACCGCGACGCACTGCGGCGCGGCCCGCTCGATCCCGCTTTGGCAGACTACCTGGGCGATCGCATCGATGCGCTCGCTGCCGCCGATTCCCCGAGGCCATGATGTCCATCGCACCCAGCGCCACCGTGAAGAAAATCCGCATCGGCGACCTGCTGGTCGAAAACGGCCTGATCTCGGCCGAGCAGTTGCAGCTCGCGCTGGCCGAGCAGCGCAAGCTCGGCTCGAAACTCGGGCGCACACTGATCGACCTCGGCTACGTCAGCGAGAGCGACATGCTGCAGTTGCTCTCGCGGCAGCTCGCCATCCCGCTGGTCGATCTGCGCAGCTACCGCTTCGACCCGGCGCTGGTGCGGCGCCTGCCGGAGACGCTGGCGCGCCGCTTCCGCAGCATCGTGCTCAAGGAGGAGGCGGGCGGCTACCTCGTCGGCATGGCCGACCCCACCGATCTGTTCGCCTTCGACGAGCTCGCCCGCGCGCTGGGGGGGCGCGAGATCAGGCTGGCACTGGTGCGCGAGGACGAGGTGCTGCGCACCTTCGACTCGGTCTACCGGCGCACCGAAGAGATCAGTTCGCTGGCGCAGGAGCTGTCGGAGGAGGTCAGCGATACCGCCGCACTCGACGTCGGCCAGCTCGGCCTCGGCGAGGATGCGGCCGACGCTCCGGTGGTCAAGCTGCTGCAGTCGATGTTTGTCGATGCGGTGCAGGCCGGCGCCTCCGACATCCACATCGAGCCCGACGCCGACTGCCTGCGCCTGCGCCTGCGCGTCGACGGTGTGCTCAACGAGCAGATCATCCGCGAGAAGCAGATCGCCTCGGCGCTGGTGCTGCGGCTGAAGCTGATGGCGGGCCTCAACATCTCCGAGAAGCGCCTGCCGCAGGATGGCCGCTTCCAGATCAGCGTGCGCGGCAAGGCCATCGACGTGCGCGTGTCGACCATGCCGGTGCAGCACGGCGAGTCGGTGGTGATGCGTCTGCTCGACCAGAGCGGCGCGATGCTCGACCTCGAGCACCTCGGCATGCCGGCGCCGATGCTGGCGCGGTTCCGCGATGTGCTGCGCTCGCCGAGCGGCATCGTGCTGGTCACTGGCCCCACCGGCTCGGGCAAGACCACCACGCTGTATGCGGCGCTGAGCTCGCTCAACCGGCCGGAGCGCAAGATCATCACCGTCGAGGATCCGGTGGAGTACCGCCTGCCGCGCATCAGCCAGGTGCAGGTGAACCCGAAGATCAGCCTCGATTTCGCCGCGGTGCTGCGTTCCGCGTTGCGCCAGGACCCGGACATCATCCTCGTCGGCGAGATGCGCGATCGGGAGACGGCGGAAATCGGCCTGCGCGCGGCGATGACCGGCCACCTCGTGCTGTCGACGCTGCACACCAACGATGCCGTCGGCACCGCCGATCGCCTGCTCGACATGGGCGCGCCCGGCTATCTGCTGGCCGCCTCGCTGCGGGTCATCATCGCCCAGCGGCTGGTGCGCCGCGTCTGCGAGAGCTGCGGCGAGCGCCACCTGCCGGACGCCAACGACCAGGCCTGGCTGTCCGAGCTGCGCCCCGGCGTCGACACCAGCGGTCTGCGCCGCGGCCGCGGTTGCCAGCACTGCAACGGCACCGGCTATCGCGGTCGCTTCGGTGTCTACGAATACCTTGAGCCGACGCTCGACATGCTCGAGGCGCTGCGGCGCGGCCAGCACGATGGCTTCGTGCGTGCGGCCTCGCGTGCGCCGCTGTTCCGCCTGCTGTCGCAGGGCGCGCTCGATGCCGCGCTGGCCGGTGTGACCTCGCTCGAAGAGGCCAAGCGCGTCGGCGGCGAGCTGCTCAACGACGGATCGCGCTGATGCCGACTTACCGTTACCGCGCCCGTGACGCCCAGGGTCGCGCCGTCAGTGGCAGCCTCGAGGGCTTGTCAGGCGACGCGGTGGCGCGCCAGCTCGGCAGCGCCGGCATGGTGCCGATCGATATCGTCGAGGCCACGCCGGCGCGTGCGCTTGGCGCTGCGTGGTTGGAGCAGTGGGGCGTTGGCCGGCCGGGCCGCGTCGACATGATCCTCTTCACCCGGCAGATGTACGCCCTGGCGCGCGCCGGTGTGCCGATCACGCAGGCGCTGCGGCGGCTATCCACCACCTCGCGCAACCCGCAACTGGGGCGCACGCTCGGGGCGGTGATGGTGGAGCTGGAGGCCGGCCGCGACATGGCCACCGCGCTGTCGCGCCATCCCAAGACCTTCGGCCCGCTGTTTGCCGCCATCGTCCGCGTCGGCGAGGAGAGTGGCCGCATCGACGAGGCCTTCCTGCGCCTCAACCAGCACCTCGAGCGCGAGCAGAAGGTGGTCGAGCAGGTGAAGACCGCGGTGCGCTACCCGATCATCGTGCTGGCGTTCGTGGCCGTCGCCATCTTCATGGTGATGACCCTGGTCATCCCCGAGTTCGCCAAGCTCTACGGCGCCTTCGACGTGCAACTGCCGCTGCCCACGCGGATCATCATCGGCACCTCGAATTTCTTCGCCGCCTGGTGGTGGCTGGTGCTGGGCGTGGCGGTGGGCTCGGCCTGGTGGCTCCGGCGCTACGTGCAGAGCGAGGCCGGACGCCTGCGCTGGCACGGTCTGCTGCTGAAGCTGCCGATCATCGGCAGCATCGTGCTGCGCGCCACCCTGGCGCGCTTCGCCCGCGCCTTCGCGATGGCCACGCGCTCCGGCGTGCCGGTGCTGCAGGCCCTGACCGTGGTGGCGCTGGCGGTCGAGAACGATGTGCTGGCACGCCAGTTGCTCGGCATGCGCGGTGCCATCGAGCGCGGCGAGAGCCTCACCCGCGCCGCTGCCACCCAGGCCTGCTTCACGCCGCTGGTGCTGCAGATGCTGAGCGTGGGCGAGGAAACCGGCCGCATCGACGAGATGCTGGTGGAGGTGGCCGATTTCTACGAGCGCGAGGTCGACTACGACGTTCGCAACCTCAACGACCTGCTGCAGCCGGTGCTGACCGTGCTGGTGGCCGGTGTGGTGTTCCTGCTCGCGCTGGGCGTGCTGCTGCCCATGTGGGACCTCGTGAATCTGGCGCGGCGGTGAACCGCGATCCGCGCGACGCAGCCGCACGCCGCAGCGCCGGGCGCATGGCGCCTGCGGGCTACGCCACCACCGATGCCGGTTGGCTGCGCCAGGTGAGCCGCGCGCTGGCGCTGCTGATCGTGGTGGCGCTGGTGGTGTTGCTGCTGCGCATCGGCCGCGATGTGCTGGCCGAGGGCGAGCGCATGGCCCTGCGGATGGCCGAGCAGAATCTCGAGAATCTCGTCTGGCTCGAGGGCAAGCGCGCGCTGGTCGAGGAGGGCGCGGCGGGGCTGCATCGGCGCGCCGGTGGCGATCCGCGGGCGTGGGCGCAGGATCGGCTCGCCACCGTTCCGGCGGCCGACCTGCCGACCGGCAAGCTGCCGGCATGGGCCGAGCAGAACTGGTCGTTCGATGCCGCGAGTGGCGAGTTGCGCTACACGCCGGCGTGGCTGCCCGGCGGGGTGCGGCGCTGGCGCGTCGAACTGGTGCGTGATGGCGTCGAATCCCCGTCACCCGGCTTGGCAAGGGATTTGCTTCTGGTTCGCATCGACCGCGAGGATGACGCAACCTGAACCGCCGCACCGCGCGGACCGCCCTTGACAGCAATTGACCGCGCGAGGGTTTCTGTCAGGGAAATCAAAGGCGTATAATCCATTCGTGACCCTGCACCTCAGCAGGGCCGCGCCCCCCTCCACCACGACAGGTTTCCGTCCATGCGTCGCCAGTCCGGTTTCACCCTCATCGAACTCGTCATCGTCATCGTCGTGCTCGGCATCCTCGCCGCGCTGGCGGTGCCGCGTTTCATCTCCCTGCAGAGCGAGGCACGGATCGCCGTCATCGACTCGCTGTTCAACTCGGTGCGCTCGGGCTCGAACATCGTCTATGCCAAGTCGGCCGCCTCCGGCCTGTCCGATCTGTCCGCCAGCACGGTCGACATCGATGGCCCGGTGCCGGGTGGCGTGATCAACACCGTGTTCGGCTACCCGCGCGCCGTCGAGGCCGACATGCGCCTGCTGTTCGACAGCCTGTCGCCGCGCTACGGCTTCGTGGTTGTGGGTACCGGGATCCGCATGGATGTCGACGGTATCGTCGGCTGTTCTGTGACCTACACCGCACCCACCGGTGCCGGTCTTCCGCCTACCATTTTCCGCGTCATCACCGGCTGCTGAGCCAGGAGAATCCCATGAAGCACCAGAGCGGTTTCACCCTCATCGAACTCGTCATCGTCATCGTGCTGCTCGGTGTGCTGGCTGCCATCGCGGTGCCGCGCTTCGTCAACCTCGAGGACGACGCGCAGGAAGCGCGCTTGAACGCCACCGCGGCGGCGATCACTTCCGCGATGAACATCAACTATGCGGAGTGCGCGGTCAACAATTTCACCGGCGCCGATTGCCGTCCGGTCACGAGCTGCGACGCGGCCAACGCAACGGCGGTGCTGCAGAACGGCGCGGCGGCGCTGGCGGGCTACACGGTAGCGTTCCAGTCCGGCTCGTCGATTCCCGCGGGCAATGGCAGCGTGGCGACCTGCACGCTGACCCGCGCTGGCGTGGGCACGGCGAACTTCACCGCCATCCGCACGGCACCCTGACCGCGCTCCGCCCCCGGCAGGACGCGTCCTTACACGGGGGCGGCAGGGCAACCTGCCGCCCTTCGTCTTTTCCGGGTTGCTGCCACTGTCCGCCATGAGTCCTGGCCCATTCCTCCCCCAGCATCCCCGTCGCCGATCGTGGCGCGCGGCGGCGCGCGGCTTCACCGTGCTCGAGCTGGTGGTGGTGGTGGTGCTGCTTGGCGTGTTGGCGGTGATCGCGCTGCCGCGGCTCACCGAGGGCGGCTTCCGTTCAGCCGCCTTCACCGAACAGGTGGCGGCCGCCTTCCGTTACGCGCAGCGTCTGGCCGTGGCCAGTGGCTGCGAGATCGAGGTGCAGGTCAGCGCGGCGACGCACAGCTACGTCATCCGTCGGCGCGCCGATGGCACCGACAGCAGTTGCGGCAGCAGCGGGCCGTTCACGCTCGATGTGCCCAACCCCGCCGGCGGCGGCGCCTTCGCGGCCACCGCGACAGGCGGCGTCACCGTATCGCAGGGCTTGACCTTGCGCTTCGACGCACAGGGCCTGCCCAGCCCGAACGGCGGCAGTGTGGTCGTGGGCGGCCGCACGCTCACCATCGAGGCGGACACCGGCCATGTGCGCTGAGCACCACCGCGCCGCGCGCGGCTTCACCCTGCTCGAACTGGTGGTCACGCTGGTGCTGCTGGCGGTGGCGGTGATCGCCATCACCGGGCTGGTGGCGCAGATCGGCGGGCGCAGCGCGTCGCCGGTCCTGCACACGCAGGCGCTCTACCTCGCCGAGGGCTACCTCGAGGAGGCACTGCTCAAGGCCTATGTCGATCCTGATGGCGTGGCCGAGGGCTGCGCCGCACCGCGCGATGTCTGGGACGACATCGGCGATTACGCCTGCCTCACCGTTGCCGCTCCGCCGAGCGATGCCTCGGGCGTGGCCATGGCCGCCCTCTCGCGTTACCGGGTGTCGATGACGGTGGGCAATGCGGCCCTGGTGGGCGGTGCCACCACGCGCCGCATCGAGGTGCGGATCACCCACCTCGATGGCGACATCGACCTGCGTGTCGCCGGCCTGAGGGCGCAGTACTGATGCGCACCCGCCACGCCCGCGGCTTCACTCTGGTGGAACTGGTGATCGTGATGGTGCTGGTGGGCATCCTCGCCACCGTGGCGCTGCAGATCCTCCGCCAGCCGATCGACGCCAGTGCCGATGTGCAGCGCCGCGCCAAGCTCGCTGATGCCGCCGACCAGGCGATGGCGCGGATCAGTCGCGACCTGCGGCTGGCGTTGCCGAATAGCGTTCGCGTCAGCGCCGACGGTCGCGCCATCGAGATGCTGATCGCGCCGATGGGCGGGCGCTACCGTGCGCGAGCCCGCGCACCGACGAACCCGGCCGGCGCCGGCGATGTGCTCGACTTCGCCGCGCCCGACACCAGCTTCGACCTGCTGGCACCGCTGCCGCAGGCGCCTTCGGCGGGGCAGTGGGCGGTGGTCTACAACCTTGCCGCCGAGGGCAGCCAGGCCAACGCCTGGGCCGGCGACAACCGCGCGACGATCGCCAGCGGCAGCAGCGTCAACCGCATCGTGCTCGCGGCTGGCTTCCGCTTTCCGTTCGCGTCGCCGGGACAGCGCGTCTACGTGGTCGATCGCGCGGTGCAGTATCGCTGCGCCGCCGACGGTCGGCTGCTGCGCCATGCCGGTTTCGCGCCGACCGCGGCGATGGTGGTGCCGGCACCGGGTGCCGGGGCGCTGCTCGCGGAAGGGGTGACGGTCTGCGCGTTCCGCTACCAGCCCGGCACCACCAGCCGCCAGGGCCTCGCCGCGCTGTCGCTGGCCATCAGCCGCGAGGGCGAATCGGTGAGCCTGCTGAAATCCGTGCATCTGCCGAACCAGCCATGAGCCCGTCCTTCGCCCAATGCCAGCGCGGGTTCAGCCTTGTGGCGGCGATCTTCGTCGTCGCCCTCGCGCTGCTGATCGTGCTGGCCGCCGTGCTCACGCTGAACGCCCGCAGCCGCAGCACGGCGCAGGCGCTCGACGGCAGCCGCGCCCTGTTCGCGGCGCAGTCGGGCCTCGAGGTCGCCATCGCTCGCAGCCTCTCCGGCGGCTGCACGGCCGTCCCGCCCACACTGACGATCGAGGGCTTCACCGTGACGCTGGGCTGCACGCCCGAGAGCGTGGACGAAGCCCCCGACACCTATACGATCTTCACCCTGACCGCCGTCGCCCAGCGCGGGCGGTTCTCCGACCACACCTTCATCTCCCGGCGCGTGCGCGCCACGGTGAGCGAATGAACCGCCTGGCGATCCTGTTGTCCCTCGCGTTGGCTTTGCTGCTCTCGGCCGTGTCATCCGCATGGGCGCAGATCGCTGTGCGTTCCACCGCGCAGGCGGGCATCGCCTCGGGCAATCTCGTCATCCCCAAGCCCGCGGGCACCAGCACCAATGATGTGCTGGTTGCGGTGATCGCCAATGTTCCGGCCAATCGGGGGTTTCGCACTCCACCGGGTTGGACGGAGCGAATCTCCGACGCCGGCGACGGCAGCGTTCGGTTGGTGGTGCTGACCCGCGTTGTGTCGGCCTCGGATGCGAGCGTCACGTCCTACACCTTCGAGCTCCAAAGCGGTGTCCATACGGGCGCGGTGGGCGGCATCATCGCCACCATCGGCGTGGACACGGCGAATCCGGTAGACACATCGCGGATTGCCAGTAGCCCCGCGGGATTCGCACACGCGGTGCCCTCGATCACCACCACCGCGCGTGGCGCGCTTCTGCTCACCGCCTTCACGATGCCCGGGGCCACCGAGGACTGGCTACCGCCGGCGGGGATGGTCGAGGGCATCGACGTGGCGTCCACCCCCTCGCGTCCGCAGGCCAGTGGCGTGGCGTTGACAGTGACCTTGGAAGCACGCGGCGCGGCGGGTGCGACCGGTTCACGAACCGCCACCGCCGACAGCAGCGGGATTGTCGCTGCGGCCGGACGCACGGCGGCGATCGCTCTGCGGCCAGCGTTGGCACCCGCCAGTACCCATTACCGGCTCGACGGCGCCGTGGGCTCGATGGCCAGTGCATCGGGCGAAATCTTCGATAGCGGCGGTACATCGCTGCACGGCCGGCGGCTGACGATCAGCACGCCGACGACAACCAACTTCGTGGCGCCGAATCCGACCATTCACAGCCAGGTTGCTGCGGTGCAAGGCCAGTTCTGCAACGCCGCCAGCTTCGACGGGCGCTCGGTGCTCGAAGTGCCGGCCAGCAATCTGTTCGACTACACGACCGAGTTCTCGGCGTCGGCGTGGATCTTCCCGACCGCGCTGCCCGGATCCGGTGGGCTGTCATCGGTGTTGTCCAACGACCAGAATTACGAATTCCACCTGAACTCGGCCGGGCGGCTCAACTGGTGGTGGGGCGGCGGCGACCGGGAACTGACATCGAATTCGACCATCCCGCTCAACCGCTGGACCCACGTGGCCATCACGTTCCGGTCGGTTGCGGGCTCGGCGCGACAGCGCATCTACATCAACGGCGTGTTGGACAGTGCGACCAACAGCTGGGCCGGAACGCTGACCCCGAATGGCTGCAACTTCTACATCGGTGGAGACGTGGCGACTGGTGCCGGCTGCTCGCTGATCAGCGACCGCGCGTTTCGCGGTCTGATCGACGAGGTGAAGCTCTACAACTTCGAGTTGAGCTCCACGGAGGTGAACAATGACCGGACGCTCGGTCGCGCCTGCACGAATCCGGTTACGCGCTACCGGATCGAGCATGACGGCGAGGCGCACTCCTGCGCGACTGAGTCGATCACCGTGCGCTCCTGTGGGAATGCCGACTGTACGGTGTTCGCCACTGGCGGGGCCACCGGCACCGTGGTGGCTGGCGGCAACAGTGTGCCCTTCAGCATCCCAGTGGGGCAAAGCAGCACCAGCGTATCGCTGCTGCTGCCGACCACGACGGGCCTGCCCGATCCGGAAGCTGTCCGGCTCGGCGTCGGATCGGTCTCGCCGGTGCCGTCGTTGGTACCGAGCTGCCGCATCGGTGCCGGCCCCGTCGATACGACCACCGCCTGTGATTCGCGGGTGGGCGACGTCGGCTTCGTGATCAGCGCCCCGGATCATGTTGCCGACACGGTGGCGGCGGCCACCGTGCGTGCCTTGCGGCGTAGCGGTTCGGGTCCGCCCGATACAGCCTGTTCGCCACTGTTCACCAACGTCACGCGCAGTATCGGCTTCTGGACGAGCTATGCCGATCCCATCACGGGCACGCGAGCGGTCAGTTTCGGCGGTAGCACGCTCGGCAGCGCATCGCCCGGCACGCCGGTGAGCCTCGCCTTCGATGCCTCGGGAACCGCGACGGCGAGCCTGCGCTATGGCGACGCCGGGGCGATCAACCTGCAGGCGCGCTACGTGGGCGGTGCGGCCGGTGATAGCGGACTGACCATCACCGGATCCGACCGCTTCGTCACGCGTCCGGCGCGCTTCCAGCTCACCGTCGCGGGGCATGACGCCAACCCGGCGCTTCCGGCCGATGCGACGCGCCCCGTGTTCGGCGTCGCTGGCGCCCCATTCAACGTCACTGTGCAGGCATTGAACGCATCGAACGTCGCGACGCCCAACTTTGGACGTGAGGCGGTACCCGAGCGCGTGCAGTTCATTTCGTCACTTCTCGCTCCCGCTGGCGGCAACAATCCCGCAACCGCGATCAGCGGATTCTCGACCTGGTCGAACGGCGGGTCGTCGGGCACCGTGAGCTGGCCCGAAGTGGGTGTGATCACGCTGACGCCAGAATTGCTCAGTGCCCCCTACCTCGACTTCAGCCCCGGCGCCAACGGCAACGTCGTCGGCACCGCCGTGGAGCGCGTCGGCCGGTTCCGCCCCGCCCGGTTGGCGGTGACGCCGAATACGCCGGTGTTGGCGAACGCCTGCGTGGCCGGCACGTTCGGATACATCGGCCAGCCCTTCATCTTCGGTACCGAGCCCGAGCTCGTGGTGTCAGGGTTGAATGCGGTCGGTGCGGTCACACGGAACTACGATCTTGTCGTAGCCGGCGCGTCGAATCCGTTCCGCCGCTTCGGTGGCGGCCTGGCGGGCCGCAGTTATGCCAGCACCGCGACAGGCACTGGCGCTGCATTGTCGCGCACCACTGACGGTGGTGCCGGCGTGGTCGCCGACGTCTTGCCGCCGGCCTTCGATGGGCTGGCGCGGGTGATCGTACGAGGTGACGCGCTGGCATGGGCGCGGCCCCTCGCGCCGGCCGCGCCGTTCGTACCGCGGCTCGACCTGCGTTTCAGCGCAGCGGACCTGACCGACAGCGACGGCGTGTGCTTCGACACGCCGGCCCTCGACGGCTGCGACCCGCTCACCATCGCCGGCATCGTCGGGCCCGCCGGCAGCCAGCAGCGCTGGGGCCGTGTCGCGGTCACGAACGCCTTCGGCTCCGAGCTGATCGACCTGCAGGTGCCGATGCGCGCCGAGTTCTTCAACGGCACCGCCTTCGTCACCAACACCGCCGACGTCTGCACCGCCCTCACCCTGCAGCCGTTCGCCGATCCGGCGATCTTCGATGCCCTGATGCCCACCGAGACCTGCGTGCAGGACACGGGCAATCCCGGCGCGAGCGGGCGGGGCTGCGCCGTGCCGGGGCCGCTGCCGGAGCGGCGCTACACGCTCACGCCGCCGGTGGCGGCAGGCGGTGCCTACACACTGTGGCTGCGCGCTCCGGGTGCCGGCAACGTGGGCATCCTCGATGTCACGCCGGTCGTGCCGGCGTGGCTGCAGTTCGACTGGCGCGGGGCCGGCAACGCCGCCCCGACGGCGCGCGTGGGTTTCGGCGTGTTCCAGGGCGACCGCCGCGCCATCCATCAGCGCGAGGTCTACTGAGGCTCGGGGCCTTCAGGCCTCGTAGCGCACGTCGACGACGAGGAAGCGCGCCAGCCCTCCGGGCAGCTCGGCGTCGAACCCGTCGTCGATGCGCTTGCCCAGCGCCGCTCGGGCCAGCGGCGAGTCGATGCTGATCCAGCCCTTCGCCGCGTCGATCTCGTCGGGGCCGACGATGCGCCAGGTCGCCTGCGCGCCAGTGTCGTCGCGCTCGATGGTGAGCCAGGCGCCGAAGAACACCGCCCGCGGATCGGCGGGTCGCCCTTCGGCGACCTTCAGGCGCTCGAGCCGCTTGCTGAGGTGGCGCACGCGGCGATCGATTTCGCCGAGCTGCTTCTTCCGATACGTGTACTCGGCATTCTCCGAGCGGTCGCCCTCGGCCGCCGCCGCGGCGAGGGCCTTCACCACCTCGGGCCGGCGCTGGGTCCAGAGCTGGTCCAGCTCGGCCTTCAGCCGGTCGTGGCCTTCGCGCGTGATCAGCGCGGTCGAGGGCGCTTGCGGTGGGCGCCAGCGCGGCATCGGCGCGGGCGCTCAGCCCGCCGGCGGGTAGGTCAGCGCAGCACCCGGGCCCAACGGCCAGCCCATGAAGATCCACAGCGCGAACAGGGTCGACCAGCCGAGGAAGAAGGTGATCGAGTACGGGATCATCGTGGCCACCACGGTGCCGATACCGGCCTTCGGCTCGTAGCGTTGCAGGAAGGCGATGACGATGGCGAAGTAGGCCATCATCGGCGAGATGATGTTGGTCACCGAATCACCCACGCGGTAAGCGGCCTGCGTCACTTCCGGCGAGTAGCCGAGCAGCATGAACATCGGCACGAACACCGGCGCCATCAGCGCCCACTTGGCCGAGGCCGAGCCCATCGCCAGGTTGACGGTGGCGGTGAGCAGGATGAAGCCCAGCAGCAGCGGGATCTTCGGCAGGCCCAGCGCCTTCAGCACCTCGGCACCTTCCACGGCGAAGATCAGGCCGAGATTGGTCCAGTTGAACAGGGCCACGAACTGCGCGGCGAAAAACACCAGCACGAGGTAGGAGGCCAGTGTCTCCATGCTCTTGTTCATGCCCTTGATGACGTCGGTGTCGCTCCGGATGGTCCCGGCACCGATGCCGTAGGCGATGCCCACCAGCGCGCCAGCGATGAAGATCAGGGCGACGATGCCGTCGAGGAACGGCGCCAGCGCCTTCAGGGTGTCGGCTTCGCCGGCGATGCGCAGTGCGCCGTCGGCGGGCAGCGTGGCCAGCAGCAGCAGCGCCGTCAGCACCACGGTGGCGACGCCGGCATAGGCGAGGCCGCGCTTCTCGGCGGCGCTGATCGGCTCGATCTTCTCGTCGCCCTTGCCATAGCTGCCATCGGGGAAGCGGCGGGCGACGATCTTCTCGGTCACCCACCAGCCAAGCAGGGTGATCAGCGGGGTCGAGGCCTGCATGAAGAACAGGTTGGCCGCAGCACTGACGGTGTAGGTCGGATCGACGATCTGTGCCGCTTCTTCGGACAGGCCGGAAAGCAGCGGGTCGACGGTGCCGAGCAGGAGGTTGGCCGAATAGCCGCCCGACACGCCGGCGAAGGCCGCGGCGATGCCGAGGATGGGATGGCGGCCGGCGGCGATGTAGAGCAGGCCGGCCAGCGGCACCAGCAGCACGTAGCCGATCTCGCTGGCCATGTTCGACATCACGCCCGCGAACACCACGATCGGCGTCAGCAGGAAGCGCGGCGCGTTGAGCACCACGATGCGCAGGCAGGCGCCGATCAGGCCGGAGTGCTCGGCCACGCCGATGCCGATCAGCGCCACCAGCACGGTGCCCAGCGGCGCGAAGCCGGTGAAATTGGTGACCAGCCCGCCCATGATCCGCTGCAGGCCGTCGACGCTCAGCAGGTTCACCGGGATGACCGGCTCGCCGGTTTTCGGATGCGCCACGCTCAGGTCGAACTGCGCCGCGATGGCACTCATCACCACCACGACGACGGTGAGCAGGAAGAACAGCGTGGCCGGATGCGGCAGCAGGTTGCCGGCGCGCTCGACGATGCCAAGGAAGCGATCGACGGCGGTGTGCTGGGCGGGGCCAGGGGCAGCGGTGGTGGTCATTCCGGGGCGGCAGTGCGAGGCGAGGGCGGGGATTGTGCCCCACAGGCGGCCTGTTGCGGCGGTGCGCCCCGCTCAGCGTCGCCCGCCGAGCAGGCCGCCGAGCAGGCCACGAAGCAACTGCCGGCCCACCTGCTGGCCCACCGTGCGGGCCGCGGATTTCGTCATCGACTCCAGCGCACCTTGGCGGCGACCGTTGCCCCAGAGGAATTCGTTGAGGCGTCCGCCCGATCGATCGCCGGCGGGTGCGGGCGCGGGTGTGCCGCCAGCGCGCGGCGGCGGCGTGGTTTCCCCAGCGGGTGCGGCGCTGGCCGGCGCGGCACGGCGCGCCAGTGTCTCCGCTGCGGATTCACGATCCAGCGGCGTGTCGTACCTGCCGCCGAGCCCGCTGCCCGCGCGCAGCGCGGCGCGCTCGTCCGGGGTGATCGCGCCGAGCCGGCAGCCGGGCGGAGCCATGAGCGTGCGTTCGACCATCGAGGGCTGGCCACCACCCTGCAGCGTGGAGACCAGCGCCTCGCCGACGCCAAGTTCGGCGATCACCCGCGCGGTGTCGAGCTTCGGGTTCGGCACGAAGGTCTCGGCGGCCACGCGCACGGCTTTCTGGTCGCGCGGGGTGAAGGCGCGCAGCGCGTGCTGGATGCGGTGGCCGAGTTGCGCGAGCACCACGTCGGGAACATCGGAGGGGCTCTGCGTGCAGAAGTACACGCCCACGCCCTTCGAGCGGATCAGGCGCACCACCTGCTCGATGCGCTGCTGCAGGGACGGCGGGCAATCGGCGAACAGCAGGTGCGCCTCGTCGAACACGAACACCAGCTTCGGTTTTTCGAGATCGCCCACCTCCGGCAGGGTCTCGAACAGCTCGGACAGCAGCCATAGCAGGAAGCTCGCGTAGAGCCGCGGCTTCAGCACCAGCGTCTCGGCGGCGATCACATTGACCACGCCGCGGCCGTCGCCGCCTGTGCGCATCAGGTCGGCGAGCTGGATCGCCGGCTCGCCGAGCAGGTGGCGCGCGCCTTCCTGCTCGAACTTCAGCAGCGCGCGTTGCAGCGCGGCGAGGCTCTGCGGCGACACCAGCCCGTAGGTCTGCGACACCGCCTCGCGGTTCTCGCCGATGAAGCCCAGCAGCGCGCGCAGGTCATCCATGTCGAGCAGCAGCAGGCCTTCGGCATCGGCGAGCGCGAAGGCGATATCGAGCACGCCGCTCTGCGCTTGCGAGAGTTCGAGGATGCGCGAGAGCAGGGGCGGGCCGATCTCGCTCGCCGTGGTGCGCAGCGGATGGCCGTTTGCACCGAACAGATCCCAGAACACGACGGGAAGGCCGGCGAACGCGAACTCCGGCCCGGTGGCGGCCAGCTTCAGCGCCTCGAGCCGCGCCTGCAGCCGCGGGTTCATCGCGCCGGCCATGCCCAGGCCCGCGACATCGCCCTTCACATCGGCGATCACCACCGGCACACCGGCCTTCGCGAAGCCTTCGACGAGCCGCAGCACCGACACCGTCTTGCCGGTGCCGGTGGCGCCAGTGACCAGGCCGTGGCGGTTGCCGAACTTCAGCGGCAGCGTGATCGGACGGTCTTCAGCGAATCCCAGCAGCAGGGTGTCAGCGGCGATGGCGGTCACGGTGCGCGTCCTCGTGCGGTGCGCGTGCAGTGTAAACGCCGCATCGCGACGGTTGAGCGGTGGCGGGCGCGTCGGTAGGCTGCGGCTTCGGCTCAACCCGGTGGTCCGCTCGTGCTCCAGCGTCGTTCTCTGCGGCCCGCGCCGCTGCTCGCCATCCTTGTGCTTTCGCTCGCCGCCCTCGTCGCGCCCGCGCTGGGTGCAGCAGCGGCGGCCGATCCCGGTGCTGATGCCGGGCACGAGGCGCTGTACGTCGAGTTCGAGTCGGCGGCCAGCGATTATCGCGCCGGTATCGCGAAGGCGGTGGCCGGTGAACGACGCCCCGGAAAGCGCATGGCGCAGCGGGCGATGGAGCGGATGCTCGATCTCGCCGCCACCTGCGCCCGCACCGAGGGCTGCGACGGCGAGCGCCTGATGCTGCGTTTCGATGCACTGCTTGGCGCGCGCACCCGGGTGGCGGGCGAGGGCGATGCGCCGGAGATCGGGCGCACCGCCGCTGCCGCCGCGACCGCGTCGAATGCCCGGGCAACCGCCGCAGGCGCCAGCAGCGACTCGCCGGTGCTCGCCGACTTTCCCAACGCCGCCGACACGCTCAACCAGCTCAATGGCCGCGATCTGCGCGAGATCATCGTGCAGAACGAGGCGGTGCGTGCGGCGATGGCCGAGTGGCTCACCCACCTGCGCCCACAGCTGATCAATGCGCACGAGCAGTACCAGTACCTGCGCTTCCTGATGTGGCCGGAGTACGAGCGCGCCGGCCTGCCGGAGGCCCTGCTGTTCGCGATCATGGCGCGGGAATCGGGTGGGCGCGTGCATGCGATCTCGAGCGCCGGGGCGGCCGGGCTGATGCAGTTCATGCCGGCCACCGGCCGCCGCTTCGGACTGGGCTGGCACGACGGATTCGACACCCGGTTCGAGCCGCAGCTCGCCGCCCGCGCCAGTGTGGAATACCTCAACGAGCGTTTCGCCGAGCTCGGCCACGATCTCGAGCTGTCGCTGGCCGCCTACAACGGGGGCGAAGGCCGCGTCGGGCGGCTGGCGCGCGAGTTGCCCGGGCGGAGCTTCTGGGATCCGTCGGTACAGGCGCGGCTGCCGAAGGAGACGCGCGACTACGTGCCCTACGTCCTCGCTGCGGCGTGGCTGTTCCTGCACCCGGAGGAGTACGGCCTCCAGTTTCCGCTGGTCAATGGCGCGGCCACCGTGCTCCGGTTGGAACAGCCGGCCTCGCTGAACCAGCTCACCGTCTGCCTCGGCAATGGCGGCACGCGCTACGGCTTCTTCCGCGCCCTGCGCAACCTCAACCCGCGCTGGCTGCCGGGGACGGTGTTGCCGGCCGGCACCGAGCTGCGCGTGCCGGCCAAGGTGATGTCGCTCTACGACGCCGGCTGCGTGTCGGGCGAGCGCGCCGATCGCGCGCTGGCGCTGGTGAACGCGCGTCGGCCCGAGGTGCCTGCGGCGCCGGCGGCGCACAGCCCTTCACTCGACAGCCCGTCGCGCGGCGCGACCCACACGGTCCGCCGCGGCGACACGCTCAGCGCGGTCGCGCGCCGGCACGGTTGCAGCGCGCAGACGGTGGCCCGCGCCAATGGCCTGCGCTCGCCGTATGCGTTGTGGCCGGGACAGCGGCTCCGTCTCGACGGCTGCGGCGGCTGACCGGCGATGCGCGCGTTGGGCGTGGTGGCCGGCGTGCTGCTGGCCGGCTACATCGCGGTGCTCGCGCTGCTGTTCGTCGAACAACGCAGCCTGCTGTATTTCCCGCAGTACACCCGCGATCCGGTGGTCGAGCCGGATTTCACCCTGGCGGTCGAAGGCGCCACCCTCTCCGGCTGGGTGCTCAATCGCGGCCAATCGCGGGCGCTGCTGTTCTTCGGCGGCAATGCGCAGGATCTCTCCCTCAGCCTCGACGAGGTCGCCGCTTGGGCGCCGGCGCACACCGTCTATCTGGTGGCCTATCGCGGCTTCGGTCGCAGCACCGGCGAGCCCACCGAGGCGGCGCTGATGGCCGACGCGATCGCGCTGTTCGATCATGTCGCGCCCCGACACGACAGCGTCGACGTCTACGGCCGCAGTCTCGGCAGCGCGGTGGCCGTGCAGTTGGCGGCGCTGCGTCCGGTGCGGCGGCTCGCCCTGATCACCCCCTTCGACAGCGTGCGGCGACTCGCTTCGGCGTTCTACCCGTGGGTGCCGGTGGGCTGGCTGCTGCGCGATCACTACGACAGCGTGGGCCGCGCGCCGCGGCTCGCCATGCCGACGCTTGTCGTCATCGCCGACCGCGACGGGATCATTCCGCCGGCGCATGCCGACGCCCTGGTGGCCGCGTTCCCGACAGCGCCCGAGGTGCTGCGCGTGCCCGGGGCCGGGCACAACGATGTGCAGGACTTTCCCGAATACGCCGAGGCGTTGCGGCGGTTCTTCGCTGTGGAGTGACCAAGCCGCGGGCTAACGCAACGCGCGCTGCCGCTGTGCCGTCGAGCGGATGGCGAACACCCCATCGAGCTTGCGCCCAGCGCGGAAGCCGGCGTGTTCCAGCCGCTTGATCACCTCGCCCGGCACGTCACGGCCGCTGGTTCGGGCGTTCGGTGCGCCGGTGTAGTGGAACAGCGGTGCCCCCGGCTTCAGCACGCGCGCGAGCTCGGCGTAGAAGGCCAGCGAATACAGCTCGCCGGCGATGCCGAAGCGTGGCGGGTCGTGCAGGGCGGCATCGAAATGCGCATCCGGCAGGGTCGCGATCAACCGCGACACGTCACCTTCGTGCAGGGTGAAGCGGCCCGCCCACGCCGGGGCGTCGGGGCTCGGCGACCACGGGTTGAGCCGGCGCAGCCAGACCACGTCGGGGTTTTTCTCGAAGCTCTGCACCTGGGCCGCACCGTTGTTCAGCGCATGCGCGGCGTAGTAGCCCAGACCGCCGCAGCAGTCGAGCAGGCGACGGCCACGCGGTTGCACCAGCGCGACCTTGGTCGCGGCATCGTCCCACGGCGACACCCGCGCGGTGGGCAGCATCTTGATGCCGTCGATCTCGAAGGTTGGCGGGCCCCAGGCGGTGGGGACGAGCTTGATCAGGCTGCCGCCGTAGCGTTGCACCGGCTGCCAGTCGAGACCAGCCGCGCCCGGCAGCGGGGCATACAGCGTGCGCTCCTTGAAGCGGCTGGCCGGGTTGGGCCACGGCCAGCGCGTGCCGCGCCACTCGAAACCGGCAGGGTCGAGCGCGACGGTGTCGATGCTGCGGTCGAGATCGAACGAGCCCCGCCACACCGCGTCGCCGCGGTCGCGGGCCGCGAGCAGCGCAGCAAGCCGCTCGCGATCCAGCAGCGGGGCTGCGCTCACGTCAGGAAGCGCGCTTCCACGGTGCCTTTCAACGTGATCGTCATCGGCCGGCCGCGGCGGTCGAGCGCCTTGCCGGCCGGCACCCGCAGCCAGCCCTCCGACACGCAGTATTCCTCGACGTCGGTGCGTTCGTTGCCGTTGAAGCGGATGCCGATCCCGCGGCCCAGCGCCTTCGGATCGTGGAACGGCGAGCGCGGATCGTTCGACAGGCGATCGGGGGCGGTGTCGCTCATGGCGATGCGATCAGCGCAGGCTCTTCAGGCGGGCGGCGCGACGGCGCGAACGGGACTTCTTGTTGACGGACTTCTTCATGGCGATGGCCTCGGGGTGGGAAACGGGGCGCGCATTCTCCCACAGGCGGGGCCGCGCGCGGCGCTATCGCCGGTATCCCATGCCGCAGGCTACGCTGCCGGGGATATCCGGCACTGGAGCCCGCCCTTGGCCATCGTCGTCGCGCTGCTGGTGGTGATCGCGCTGCTCATGGTGATCGGCGCGGTGTTCGCCGTCGGCGGGGGGCGCCGTTCAGCGCCGATCGAGCGCGATTGGGGACCTGCCGAAGCGCGTCTGGCCACGGCCACCTTCGACGGTGATCGGGTGACGGTGCACAACGTGCGCCATGCGGTCTACCGCAGCACCACCGATTTCGACGTGCATTGGGAAACCCGCGAGTACGACCTCGCCACGGTCGCCAGTGCCTGGTTCATCGTCGAGCCCTTTGCCGACTGGCGTGGTCCGGCACACACCTTCGTCAGTTTCGGTTTCGCCGATGGCCGCTATCTCGCGGTCTCGGCCGAGATGCGCAAGGAGCGCAACGAGAGGTTCTCGGCGCTGCGCGGCCTGCTCCGCACCTACGATCTGATGATCGTGGTGGGCGACGAGCGCGACCTGATCGGTCTGCGCGCGCTGCACCGCCGCGACGATGTCTTCCTGTACCGGTTGCGCATCATGGCGGTCGAGGCGCGCGCGCTGCTCGAGGCGCTGCTGCGCCGCGCCAACGCGCTGGCCGAGCGTCCGGCGTTCTACAACACGCTGTGCGCGAACTGCACCACCACCATCACCGACGAGATCGAGGCACTGGCGCCGGGTCGGGTGCCCCGCAGTTGGCGCCTGGTCCTGCCCCGCTTCAGCGACGACCACGCTTTCGACCTCGGCCTGATCGACACCGACCTGCCACGCGCGACCTACCGCGAGGCCCACCGCATCAACGCGCTGGCGGAAGCCGCCGCTGGCGCGGAGGATTTCTCGGCCCGGCTGCGTCCGCCTCGCGCGCCACCGTGGTGACGCGGGCCGGGTGCGCGGTGATTGAGAAACCGGCGTCGCTTCGGGCATCGTTCGCGCCATGGATTCCGCCACCACCATCGGCCTTGTCGCCGCGTTTCTCACCAGCGTCGCCTTCGTGCCGCAGACCATCCGCAACTTCCGCCGGCGCCAGGTTGGCGATCTGTCGTTCTTCACGTTCGGCACCTTCACCGCCGGCGTCGTCGCCTGGCTCGCCTATGGCCTGATGATCGACAGCCTGCCGGTGATCGCCGCCAACTGCTTCACGCTGGCGGTGAGCCTGCTGAACCTGTGGCAGATGTGGGCATACCGCGGCAACCCGGCACCTTCGCACGACACTCCCCCGACCTCCGGGTAAAGTCGGCGCGTTTTCCCGCCAACGGACCGCCCTCGATGCGCCTCACCCCGACCCTCGCCGCCCTTGCCGCCGTCATTGCCGGCATCGCTTTCACGCTCTCCGCGCCCGCCCACGCCGGCGAGGCGGCAGTGCTCGAACTCAAGGACAACGAGAGCTTTCTGCTGCCGATCGATGAGCCGGGCAACCGCCTGCCCGAATACCCGGCCGCCGTGCTCGCCCAGCAGGCGGTGCCGGCAGCGGTGGTCTGCATGCGCGTCGACATCGACGCCGAGGGGGCCGTGAGCTATGCCGGGCCGCTGGTGCGCGAGCCGGAATGCCCGGCAATCACCGAATTGACCAAGCAGTTCGCCGACGCCTCCGCGGCGACGCTGACCACCTGGCGTTTCGAGCCGGCGATCAAGTGCGTGTTCCGCAGCCGGCGCGCCAAGGAGGCCGCAGGCATGAGCTGCGCGGGGGGGCGCGAAGTGCCGACGCCCACCACGCTCACCTTCCGCTTCCTGTTCGAGCAGGTCGACGGCCGTGGCGTGGTGCGGATGCAGCGTTAACGCCCGGCACCGGCCACGATCAGCCCGCTGAGGTCGTAGCCGCGCGCTTCGGCGCGCTGCCGCAGGCGGTCCAGCAGGGCCGGTTCGATCGCTGGCTCGCGCGCCAGCACCCAGAGCGCGCCGCGCGAGGGCCCGCCCACCACGGCCCAGCGGTAGTCGGGGTCGAGGTCGATCACCCAGTAGTCGGCCCAGCCGAACGGCAGCCAGGCCAGAGCCGGTGGCAGAAAGCTCACCTTGAGCGCGCCGGGGCGATCGGTGGTGCGGGCGATCCCGCGGGCTTCGATCACCCCGCCCTCGGCGTCGACGCAGCGGTTGCGCACCGAAATGCCGCCATCCTCGAGTGCGGCGTAGGTGGCCGTGGTGTCGCGCGCACAGCGGCGCTGGAAAAACATCGGCAACCGCGCCACCTCGTGCCAGACACCGGCATAGCGCGCGAGATCGACAGCCTCGACGGGCGCGTTGGTGCTGCCAGCGGGCAGCGTTGGCGGCATCAGCGCAAGGGCGGGCGCCGGTTCCGACCGCGCCGACACGGGCGCGGGCAGGGCGGCGAACAGGACGGCCGCAAGGAGGGCGGCGCGCGACAGGTGGCTCATGGTGGTCGGCTCTCCGATGCGCGGCGGGAGCGCGCTCGCCGATACGCTGGGCGACAATGCGTGCAGTGCATGTGGAGGATGGGATGGGCTGGCGGGCGTGGATCCGGGCGATCGGGCGCGGCATCGCGTGGCGGCACGCGGGCGTCGCGGTGCCCGCGCGTCTGATCGTGCAGGCCGACTGGCGCACCGCCGAACTGCGTTTCAAATCGGGCACCGCGCAGAGCCGGATGTCGCGCTGGGCGCCCGATCGCCTGGTGGTCGACTACACGCGCACCATGCTCGGCGCGCTGCTGCTGGTGCCCGATCCGCGCAGCATCGGCATGGTCGGTCTGGGCGGCGGCTCGCAGGCGAAGTTCCTGCACCGGCATCTGCGTGGCGCGCGGCTCGAGGTGTTCGAGAACGACGCCGATGTGCTGGCGCTGCGGCGACGCTTCCGCATCCCCGATGACGACGCGCGCCTGGCCGTCCGGCACGCTGATGCCGCCCCTGCGCTGCGCGGGCGCGTGGCGGCTTACGACCTGCTGCTGGTCGATGGCTACGATGTGCATGGCATCCCCGAGGCCCTGTCGACGCAACGCTTCTACACCGACTGCCGGGCCAGCCTGCGGGCCGGTGGCGCGCTGGCGGTGAACCTCTACGACACCGCCCATGCCGTGCACCTGCAGCGCCTGCGCATCGCCTTCGGTGCCGCGAACGTGCAGGTGGTGGAGGAAGCGCGTCAGAGCAATCGCGTGGCCTTCGCCTGGGTGCCGCCGCTCGCCGGTAACGCCGCCAGTGCCGTTCCCGCGCTTGAAGCGCGCGGGCTGCGCGAGCTGGCCGATGTGTTCGCCCGACTGCGCAGCATCGGCCCCAGCGTGGCCCAGACGTGCTGAGCGAGCACCGGCTGGGCGTCGGCGGTGGGATGCAGGCGGTCGGGCTGGAAGGCACTGTCGTCGAGAGCGATCGGCTCCAGCAGGAACGGCAGGTGGGCCACGCCCTCGGCGCGTGCAAGCTCGCCGAACATCGTGAAGAAGGCCGACGTGTAGGCCGGACCGTAGTTCGGCGGCAGGCGCATGCCGACCACCAGCACGTCGCTGCCGCTCGCCTTCGCGGCACGCACCATGCGTTCGAGATTGCCGCGGGTCTGCTCGAGCGGAAGGCCACGCAGGCCGTCGTTGGCGCCGAGCGCGAGCACCAGCAGGGCCGGTTGATGCTCGGCCAGTGCGGCATCGATCCGGGAGACGCCGCCGGCGGTGGTTTCGCCGCTGATCGAGGCGTTGACCATCCGGTAGCCGGGGGCCTCGCTGCGCATCCGCGCATCCAGCAGGGCCACCCAGCCCTGCTCGGCGGCGAGGTTGTAGGCGGCCGACAGCGAATCGCCGAAAACAAGGATGTTGCGCGTGGCGATGACCGCATCCGGCGCAGGGCTGGCGGCGATCGGGGCCACCGGTGCGCTTTCGGCCGCCGCCGCGCTCGCTGCCGACGGCGTGTCGCCGCGCTCGGCATCACCGGGTCCGGCGCAGCCCGCGAGGGCCGCCAGCACAAATCCCAGTGTCAGCGCGCGCAGCGCCGTGACGCCCTGTTGAGGCGCCAGCGCCCACAGTGCGTGATATTCCCCGCTTCGATCCGCCATGCCGATGACCGCCCTGATGAGTCCCGAGATGCTCGCCGCCGCCACGCCCGTCCTGCAGGTGGAGGGCTTGGGCAAGCAGGTGGCGCTGCCCTCCGGGCCGCTGACCATCCTTTCCGATGTGGGATTCAACATCGCGCCGGGTGAAGCATTCGCCATCGTCGGTGCCTCCGGTTCAGGCAAGAGCACCCTGCTGTCGCTTCTCGCCGGGCTCGACGTGCCCAGCAGTGGTGGCGTGCGCCTTGCCGGGCAGGACCTCGGTGTGCTCGACGAGGATGGCCGTGCGGCCCTGCGGGCGGCGAAGGTCGGCTTCGTGTTCCAGAACTTCCAGCTCTTGCCCGCGCTGACCGCCCTCGAGAACGTGATGCTGCCGCTCGAACTGCGCGGCGATCGTGACGCCGAGGGCCCGGCGCGCGAGGTGCTGCGCCAGGTGGGCCTGGGCGAGCGGCTCACGCACTACCCGCGCCAGCTCTCCGGTGGCGAGCAGCAGCGGGTGGCGATCGCGCGCGCCTTCGTCACCCGCCCGGCCCTGCTGTTCGCCGACGAGCCCACCGGCAACCTCGACACCGGCACCGGCCAGCAGATCATCGACCTGCTGTTCCGTCTGAATGCGGAAGCCGGCACCACGCTGGTGCTGGTGACGCACGACGAGCGCCTCGCCGCGCGTTGTGGCCGCCAACTGCGCCTCGCCGCCGGCCGGGTGCAGGCATGAGCGCCGGCGATGGCGCGGTTCCCGCTCGCGCTGCTGCGCCGCGTCGCGGCGGGGCGTGGCGACTGACCCTCCGCCAGGCCCTGCGCGACCTCGCCGCCGGCGAAGTGCGGCTGCTGATCGCCGCGCTGGCGCTCGCGGTCGCCTCGGTCACCACCATCAGCTTCCTCACCGATCGCGCCGAACGCGCGCTGGCGCTGGAGGCCAACCGGCTGCTCGGCGGCGATGCGGTGCTGCGCGCCGATGCCCCGCTGCCGGCCGAAACCCTGGCCTTGGCCGAGCGCCCGGGCCTCGATGCCGTGCGCACGGTGGAGTTCCCGAGCATGGTGCGCGTCGGCGAGCGCCTGCGCCTGGGCGAGCTGCGTGCGGTGGGCCGCGAGTTCCCGTTGCGTGGCGTATTCGTCATCCGCGACGGGGCCGGCCAGCGCGAGGTCGCCGCTGGCCCCGAGCCCGGCAGCGTCTGGTTGACCCGCAGTGGCGCGAACACCCTCGGCGCGCGGCTCGGCGACGATGTGAGTCTGGGTGACGCGACGCTGAAGCTGGCGGCGGTCATCGAGCAGGAGCCCGATGGCGCGCTCGACTACTTCAACGTGGCGCCGCGGGTGGTGATGAATCTCGACGACCTCGACGCCACCGGCCTCGTGCAGCCCGGCAGCCGCATCGCCTATCGGCTGGTCGTCGCCGGGGAGCCCGATGCGGTCGAAGGCTTCACCGCCGACGTGCGCGAGTCGCTGGGCCGTGGCCAACGGCTGGAAACCAGCGCCGATGGCCGTCCGGAAATCCGCCGCGCGCTCGATCGCGCCAGTCGCTTCCTCGGGCTGGCCACCCTGGTCGCGGTGGTGCTTGCCGCGATCGCGGTGGCGATGGCGGCGCGTCGCCACAGTGCGCGCCACCTCGACGCCTGCGCGGTGATGCGCTGCCTCGGCGCCAGCCAGGCCACCATCGTGCAGGTGCAGGTGGGCTCGCTGCTGCTGCTCGGCGTCCTTGGCAGCACGATCGGCGTCGGCGTTGCCTGGGCACTGTCGTTCGCCATCGGCCACTGGCTCAGTGGCGCGCTCGGCATCGCCGTGCCGTCGTCGGGCCTGACGCCGCTGCTCGCCGGCTACGGCGTCGGCCTCACCGTGCTGATCGCCTTCGCCGTGCCGCCGGTGCTCGCCCTGCGCCGGGTGCCGGCGCTGCGCGTGCTGCGCCGCGACCTCGACCTCAAGGAGCCGAGTGCCGCGCTGCTGGTGCTGCTGGCGCTGGGTGGCTTCTCCGCCCTGCTGTGGTGGCAGGCCGATTCGCCGGAACTCGCCGGCGCGATGCTGGGCGGCCTTATCGCGACCTTCGCCGTGCTCGCGCTGCTCGGCTTCGCGCTGGTGCGCTTTGTGGGCCTGCTGCGCCCGCGGCTGCGCGGGCCGTGGCGCTACGGCCTCGCCAACGTCAGCCGTCGCTCGGCCACCACGGTGGCGCAGGTGAGTGCGCTGGGCCTCGGTCTGATGGCCCTGCTGGTGCTCACCTTCGTGCGCACCGACCTGCTGTCGCGCTGGCAGGACGCGCTGCCGGCCGACGCCCCGAACCGCTTCATCATCAACGTGCAGCCCGAACAGGTCGCGCCGCTGAAGGCCTTCATCGCCGAGCAGGGCATCGCCGATCCCACGCTCTACCCGATGATCCGCGGCCGTCTTGTCGAGCGCAATGGCGCGCCGGTGAGCGGTGCCGACTTCGCCGCCGATCAAACCCGTGCGCGTCGCCTGGCCGAGCGCGAGTTCAACCTGAGCAGCGCCGATGCGCTGGGCGACGACAACCAGATCATCGCCGGCACGTTCTGGGGCGATACCGCCGATGGCCGTGGCGAACGCGGCGGGGCCGGCGCGCGTACCGCCGCGAGCGCCATCGCCGTCGCGCCCGGCACGGTCGAGATGTCGGTGGAGGATGGCATCGCCGAGACGCTGGGCTGGGCGCTCGGCGACACCGTCACCTTCGACATCGCCGGCACACGGCTGGCCGGCACCATCACCTCGATCCGCGAGGTGTCGTGGGAGAGCTTCCGGCCGAACTTCTTCGTGCTGGTCGCGCCCGAGGCCATGGCCGGCCTGCGCGGCAGCGCGATCACCGCGATCCACCTGCCGGCGGGCCGCGACGACTTCACCCGTGCGCTGAACGACCGCTTCGCCAACCTGTCGGTGATCGACATCGACGCCATCCTGACCCAGGTGCGCAGCACGGCCGACCAGGTTTCGACGGTGGTGGAAGCGGTGTTCTACGTCGCCCTGCTGGCCGGCGCGCTGGTGCTGCTGGCGGCGGTGGGCGCCAGTCAGGACGAGCGCCTGCGCGAGGGCGCGGTGATGCGTGTGCTCGGCGGCAGCCGGCGCCAGCTCAGGCTGGCCCAGGCCGGCGAGTTCGCGGCACTGGGCCTGATCGCGGGGCTGGTGGCGGCCATCGCCGCCACCACGCTTGCCGGGGTGCTGGCGGCGCAGGTGCTGGAGTTGCCGTGGACGCCCGATGTCCGCCTCGCCGCCACCGGTGCCATCGCCGGCCTGCTGGTGGCCCTGCTGGCCGGGCTGTGGGCGACACGGCGCATTCTCGACGCGCCGCCCTCAGTGACCTTGCGCGAGCTCTGACGCCTGTTCTGCCCCGGCGCGGCCGGGGCGGGCCTTACAGCCAGATCGCCAGCGCGAAGATGCCCAGCATCGAGAACGCCACGGCCAGCTTCAGCGCCGCCGCCACCGCCAAGCCGATCCAGGTGGCAGCACCCACCCGCGCCGCTTCGCCGACGCTCGCGTTGTCATAGGCCCTGCGGTGGATCAGCTCGCCGGCCACCGCACCGACGAAGGGCCCGACGAGCAGGCCGATGATGCCGAACAGCAGGCCGAACAGCGTGCCGATCGCGGCACCCAGCACGGCTTTCCCCGAGGCCCCCGCCCGCTTGGCGCCCATCGCCGTCGCAATGAAGTCGATGCCCAGTGCCAGCAGCGACATCAGGCCCAGCACCAGCAGGGTCCAGCCGCCGATGATCTGGAAATCACCCACCCAGGCCGCCAGCAGCATGCCGCCGAAGATCAGCGGCATGCCGGGCAGCACCGGCAGGAAGGTGCCCAGCAGTCCGATGAAAACCAGTGCGCCCGCGAGCACGTAGAGCCAAACCGTCGTGTCCATCGTCGTCCTTATGCGGCACTGCCGCCGCGCGCCCAGAGGACGTTGAGGCTACCGAGCCCGGCGCGGTACTGCGACACCGGGACAATCTCGTTGATCGCGGTTTCAGGATTGCGACCGTCGCGGATCTGCGGGTAGGCCAGCGGTGCGCCATCGCGGCCGATCACGCAGCGCAGTTGCGGATAGGCGCCATCGGTGGTGCGACGCACCGCCACCGCGATCTCGCCATTGGCCAGCCGCACCATCGTGCCCGGCGGGTAGACCCCGAGTTCCTTGATGAACAGCGTGGCCAGCCGCTCGTCGATGCGCTGGCCGCGTTCGAGGAAGATGTCGCGCAGGGCGATCCGCGAGGGCTGCGCGTCGCGGTAGGCTCGCGGGCGGATCATCGCGCTGTAGATGTCGACGATGCCGAGGATGCGCGCCTCGAGCGACACCGCATCGCCGGAGAGGCCGCGCGGGTAGCCGGTGCCATCGACGCGCTCGTGGTGGTCGCGCATCGCGGCGAGCCACACCGGATCATCGACGCCGGCGCGCTCGAGCAGGGTCACGCCGGTCAGCGTGTGTTCCTGGATGGCGCGCCACTGGGCGTCGGAGAGCGGTGTGGTCTGCGCCGCCAGGAGTTCGCTCATCGGCGCCAGTGCGACGTCGAAGGTCAAGGCCGCGCACATCAGGCTGAGGCGGTGGTCGGCCGCCAGGCCGCTCGGCAGTGCCAGCACCTGGCTCAGCACCGCGGCGTGCATCAGCCGGCGCGAGAGCCGATGGTCGGTGGCCTCGAGCTGCAGCAGGCCCATCGCCTGGTCGGGGTCTTGCTCGTAGGCGTCGCGAAGCTGTGCGGCCAGTGCCGACACCCGCGCGGTAACGCCCTGGGCGGTGCCGGCGAGCAGGTCGCGATGGATCAGGGTGAGCTCGTCCTGGGCGTCGCGCAGCTTCACCGCCGGGCGCTCGGGGGTGAGTCGCGGGCGCGGCTCGTCCTGGCGCGTGGCATCGACGCGCGGCAGGCCCACGGTTTCCTCCACCATGCCACGCTCCTGCAGGCGCACCAGCATCAGGTCGCTGTCGATCATGTGGCCCTTGACCAGCAGGGCCTTGCCCGTGCGGTCGAACACGGTGAAGGGCAGGGCGTCGCCCACGTGGAGGGGAATGTCGGGCAGGGGCCTGTAGCGCATCGCGGGCTCGGCGGGGACAACCGGCGCAGCGTAGCGCAGGTGCGGGCCTGCGCCGGGGCCTTCCGGGGTCAAAAACGGTAACGCAGCTTGGCGAGGAACTGGTCGGCATCGCGCAGGGCCAGCGCCTCGTCGAGCAGGTCGAGGGTGGAGTCGCCATCGCGCTCCTCACGCAGAAAGCCCCCGCGCGACCAGACCAGGAAGAAATCCGACTGCGCGGCGAACTCCCAGCGGTAGCGCACCTGCACGCCGAAATTGTTGATGGCGAAGTCCGGCTCGGCACCGTCCACCGGGCGGGCGATGGCATCGGCCCCGAGGCGGTAGCGCCGGCCCTCGCGGGCGCGGATGGCCAGCCACTCGGCCTTGAGGCGCAGTTCGTGCTTCGGTGCCGGGAACCAGTTCATGCCGATGTTGGCGGCGTCCAGCCGCCGGCTGTGGCGTGCGAAGCGGGTGCCTTCCTTCCAGATCAGCCAGTCCGGGCTCCACATCGGCTCGATCTCGGCGGTCAGGTTGAAGGCGTCGGTGGGGAACCAGTAGAGCTGCAGATCGGCTTCGACGGCGACCGCGCGCGACAGGCCCTCCGGCCGCGCCACAACGTGGAAGTCCCAGCCCAGCGGGCCGTCCCGGTTCGGGATCCAGGCGATGAAGCCCTCGGCGCGCGAACTGCGGCGGAGCAGGCCGTTGCCGCGCGACACCAGATCGTCGAAGCCGTCGCTGCGCGGCAGCAGGCCAACCTCGACCACCGAGCCATCGCGCAGGGTGGCGCTGGCCTCGAGCACCAGCCAGGTCGGCAGGCGCACGCCGGCATCGCTGCGCCGGGCCTGCAGCTCGGCGTACCAGCGCGTCGAGGCGATCGGGCCGTCGCTGCCGGCGAGCACATGCGTGTATTCGCCGAGCAGCTCGAGCTCGTTCAGGCTGCTGCGGCGCAGGAAGCCCATGTCGTTGACATCGAGGCTCCGCCCGAAGTGGGTGGCCTCGACCTCGTAGCGCCACGCCGGCGACGGGTTCCAGTTCGCCCGCAGCCAGCCGCCCTGGCCCTGGCGCTCGATGCCGCGCTGCTCCACCCACGAGCCCAGCAGCTGCGCATTGACCAGCAGCGAGGGCCCGGCTTGCCAGCGCAGGTCGGTGGCCTGCACGGTGGCGGTGCGATCGAGGAAGGGACGCTCGACGTGCGTACCGAGCCAGCCGACACCCAGCTGTGGGCTGGCCTCCCACAGCAGCCGACCGACGGCGGAATCCCGGCCGGCATCGCCGTCCTCGCTGGCGCCGAACAGGCCGTAGCCGAGACCGCCCCAGCTGCCGTTGGCCTTCAGCGCGATGTCGATGTCGGAGACGCCGGATCCGTCGTCCGCTGGCCCGCCGACGCGCCGGGTGTAGACCAGTTGGCCGTTGTCGGGCGTGCGCAGGTCGAAGAAGGCCTGGTTCTCGGTGAAGAACGGCCGGCGGTCGCTGAAGAACACCTCGACCGCCTCGAAGTTCACCACCAGGTCATCGGCTTCCACCTGCCCGAAGTCGGGGTTCAGCGCGGCCGAGAGCTGGAAGCCGGCCGAGGGCTTCCAGAACAGGTCGGCACCGGTTTTCCAGCGCATGTCGCCGTCGATCTGGTCGTGGATCACCGTCGCATACGGCCACACATGCAGCAGCGAGGCCGGGTACTGCGGGATCTCGACGCGGGCGAACTCGGAAACGAAGCGGCCGCGCAAGAACGAGGTCGCCGGCCAGCCGTGGCGCTCGCTGCGCGAGGCCACCACGCGGTCGAGGTGCAGGCCGATGGTGCGCGTCGGCGCATCGGCGCCGCGCATCGCCGTGATCGTCCACGGGATCAGGATCTCGGCGCTCCAGCCGCCGTCACCCACCAGCGCGGCGTGTTGCCAGTCGCCGTCGAAGTCGGGGCTGAACAGCGTCTCGTTGGTGACCGTGTTGTCCTGGATCGAGCCCGAGGCGAGCACCGTGAAGTTGTAGGCCACGCGGCCGTCGGCGTCGAAGTCGATGTAGACATTGATGCGGTCGGCGGTGGTCATCACATCGCGCGCGACCTGCGGGGCCAGCAGCGGAACCTCTGCCGGCTGCGCGAGCCGGAAACCGAGGGCGATGCCGGCGGGCGTGGCACGCAGCAGCACCTCGGTGGCCAGCGAGCCATCGGGTGCGGCGCGGGTCCACGGCTCGACCACCACGAAGTCGTCGAAGCGTTGCGCGCCGGCCCATTCGTCGGCATCCAGCCGGCCATCGACGCGCACCGGCACGGCCGATGCGCTCGCGGTGGCGGCAAGCACGGGCGTCGAGAAAACGGCGGCGGTGGCGAGGGCGAACACGATCGCCAGCGCAAGGGCGGGGGGTCGCGGCGCGCGCGACGGGCGGTCAGGGACAGTCATGCACCGAGTCTGGCACTCGGCGTTGGCACCGGCATGTGTCGTAGGCCATGCTCTGACGATGACCCCTGCAAATCCGGCTGCGCCGCAGACGCCGCCTTCACCCGACCGCCGCGCTCCCCATGCGGCCCTGCTCTGGTTGCCGGCGCTCGGGGTGCCGGCACGCAAGTACCAGCGCCTCGCGGCGGCGCTGGCCGCGCGTGGCATCGCCTGCCACCTGCACGAGTGGCGCGGCACGGGTGAGCACCCGGCGCGCCCGTCGCGTCAGCAGGACTGGGGGTATGCCGAGTTGCTGCTCGACGATATTCCGGCCAGCCTGCGCCAACTGGAATCGCGCCATCACGGTCTGCCGATGCTGCTCGGCGGCCACAGCATCGGTGCGCAGTTCGCGGTGCTCGCCGCGGCGCTGCATGGTGCCGGCGTCGGCCTCGTGGCGGTGGGTGGCGGCGTGCCGCACTGGCGCCACTTCCGCGGCGCGCTGCGCTGGGTGGTGGGCGGCTTCGGACTCGCGCTGCCGCCGCTCACCGGCGCGCTCGGCGTCTATCCGGGCCACCGGCTCGGTTTTGCCGGCCGCGAGGCCGGCGGGCTCATGCGCGACTGGGCGCAGACCGTGCGCCGCGGCCACTACGACGGCCTGCGCGATCTGCCCGCCAACCTCGGCGCGCGGATCGCTCAGGTGCGTCAACCCCTCCTCGGACTCCGGCTCGCCGATGACCGGCTGGTGCCGGAGGCATCGATGCGCGCCCTGCTGGCGGCCACCGGCAGCCGGTCGCGCGATGAGCGGGTGCTCGATGCGCAGGCCCTCGGGGTGGCGGCCGACCACTTCGCCTGGATGCGCGCGCCGGATGGGGTGGCCGAGGCGATCGCCGGCTGGTGGACGACCGAGGCGGCGTCCGCCGCACCCGCCCTCAGCTCTTGAACTGCTGGTGGCAGGCCTTGCAGGTGGCGCTGATGGCGTCCAGCGCGGTGTCGGCCTGCACGCAGTCGGCGGGTGCGCCGGCTGCTGCGCTCGCCACCGCCGCGCGGTAGTCGGCGGCAAGCGCGCTGAAGGCGGCGTCGTCAGCCGTGGGCAGGAAGGCCGGCTCGAGATCGTTGCCGAGCGCCACCAGGGTGGCCAGCGGCGTGACGAGATCGTCGGCACTGCAGGCGCCGGCCTTCAGGCTGGCATCGAGATGGCCCATCTGTGCGGCCATCACCGCCATCACGCCGTTCGGGTAGGCGGTGTCCTTGCGCAGCGTGTTCAACGCGATCACCGTCATCAGCACTCCGGCCACCAGGCCGACCACCAAGGCCACCACGCTCCGCATGTCGCTCGCTCCCACCGCCGAAGTCGGCGACGACGATAGCAGAGCGGATCAGCGCAGCGGGATGATGCGGCGCCCGTCGAGTCGCACGTAGGCACCGGTGCCGACACCCGCCGGCAGGCGGGTCACGTTGACGGTGACACGGCGCCCGTCGTCCATCCGCACGGTGACGTCGAAGGTTTCCTCGTTCATGCGGTTCTCGATGGCGTTGCCGGCCACCGCACCGGCGACCGCGCCGGCCACGGTGGCGGTGTTCTGCCGGCCACGGCTGCGGTCATCGGCGATCTCGCGGCCGACGATGCCGCCCAGCACGCCGCCCAGCACGGCACCGGTGCGGCTGTTGTCGCGGCCATTCATCACCCGGACGATGTGCTCGACGGTGCCGCAGTCGAAGCAGCGCTGCGGCTGCGCGTGGGGCGCGGGTTCGTACTGGACGTAGCGCCGCGTCTGCGGCTGCGAGGCGCAGCCAGCGAGGCCCAGCACGATGGCGGCGGTGCCGATGGCGGCGGTGGTGCGGAGCAGGCGGGTCTGGGGCATGGGGGGTCTCCGGTGGGGGGTGTGCGCTGAACGCTAGTCGCAGCCGTCTGAACGGACGCCATCGCGATCGGGATCGCCGGCACCGCTGGCGTCGACCCGTACACTGCCGGACATGTCCCGACCGGCCGCACCGCCAGCCCTCACCGCCGATCCGCGCTTTGCCGGCATCGACCGTCTCTACGGCGTGGGCACGGTCGCGCGTCTGGCCTCCAGGCACGTTGCCGTGGTCGGACTGGGCGGCGTCGGCTCGTGGGCGGCCGAGGCGCTGGTGCGCAGCGGTGTGGGCCGCATCACCCTGATCGACGCCGACGACCTCTGCGTGTCGAACACCAACCGCCAGCTGCATGCCCTCGAGGGCGAGTACGGCCGCAACAAGGCCGAGGTGCTGGCCGAGCGCTTCCGCCGCATCAACCCGGCGCTCGAGGTGCACGCCATCGCCGATTTCGTCACCCCGGCGAATCTCGCCGAACGCCTCGATCCGGGCTTCGACCTCGTGCTCGACGCCTTCGACAGCTTCCGCGCCAAGGTCGAGACGATCGCCTTCTGCCGCCGGCGCAAGCAGCCGATCGTCGTGGTCGGCTCGGCCGGCGGGCGCATCGACCCGACGCTGGTGCGCATCCGCGACCTCTCGCGCACCGAGCACGATGCGTTGCTGGCGCTGGTGCGGAAAAAACTCCGCGGCGAGTTCAACTTCCCGAAGAACAAGGACCGCTACTTCGGCGTGCCGGCGGTCTATTCGCTGGAGAACGTGCGCTACCCGCAGGCCGACGGCACGGTCTGCGGCCTGCGCCCCCCGCTCGACGCCGACGCCGCGCTGAAGCTCGACTGCGGCATGGGCCTTGGCGCGGCGACGCACCTCACCGGCACCTTCGCCTTCGTGGCAGCGGGCAAAGCGATCGAGGTGCTGCTCAAAAAAGCGGATTGAAGCGCCGGTTCGACCGGGCAGCACCACCAGGAACTCACGCCGTCGGCGACTGTCGCGGCGCGCCAGACGCCGTCACGCTCCGAACAGCGACCAGGCGTTGCGGCGCGTGGCTTCGGCCACCGTCGCTTCATCCACGCCGCGCAGCCGCGCCACCTCGCGCAGCACGTCGACGAGGAAGGCCGGCTCGTTGCGCTGGCCGCGGCGCGCGGCGTCGGGCTGGTCGGGGCTGTCGGTTTCGATGAGCAGATGCTCGATCGGCATGGCCGCGACCGTGCGGCGCAGGCGCTGCGCGCGCTCGAAGGTGACGGGACCGCCGA
>DMHI01000034.1:0-6548 GCA_003449515.1 Lysobacteraceae bacterium
CATTCACCACCCGCGAGGCGCGCATCGCCGCGCTGGGCCGCGACCAGCGCGCGGTCGAGGCCCTGCTGGCGGAACTGCGCGATGCCATCGCCGATGTGCCGAGGCAGCTCGACGATGATCGCCCCTTCGCCTCGCGGCGCGGCGCACTGCCGCTGCCGCTGGCCGGAGGCACGGTGCGCGAACGCTTCGGCATGGCCCTGCCCGGCGGCCAGCGCAGCGACGGCGTGCGCTTCGCCGCGGCACGCGGCACCGCGGTGCGCGCGGTGGCACCGGGGCGTGTCGTCTACGCCGACTGGCTGAGGGGCTACGGGCTGCTGCTCATCATCGACCACGGCGACGGCTGGATGACCCTGTACGCGCACGGCGACCACCTCGAGCGCGGCGTTGGCGACTGGGTGCGCGCGGGCGATGTCGTTGCCCGCGCCGGCAGTTCCGGTGGCGCGGCCGAGAGCGCGCTGTACTTCGAGCTGCGTCGCGACGGCCAGCCGGTCGATCCGCGCGGATGGTGGCGCTGAAACCGCATAATGGCGGCCTGTCGACGTGGACGCCATGCGCCTTTCCCTCCTCCTTTCCGCGCTTGCGCTGGTCATCGCCGCCGCGCTGGGCCTCGCCAATGCCGCCGGCGCGCAGGCTGCCGCCGGGCCGGGCGCGGTCATTCCGTCCGCCGACCCGCTCACTGACCCGCTCACCGACCCGTTCGCCGTGCCCGCTTCGGCGGCGGTGCCGCTCGCGGAGATCCGTCGCTTCGTCGAGGTGTTCCGCACCGTGCAGCAGGGCTACGTCGATCCGATCGACGACCGCGCGCTGATGCAGGCGGCGATCCGCGGCATGCTCGCCGAGCTCGATCCGCACAGCGCCTACCTGCCCGGCACCGCGGCAGCGACGCTGGTCGACGATGTCGAGGGCCTGTACGACGGCATCGGTGTCGAAGTCGAAGTGCGCCCCGACCGCAGCCTGAAGGTGATCGGGGCGATCGATGGCAGTCCCGCGCACCGGGCCGGGCTGCGCACCGGCGATGTCATCGTCGCCATCAACGGTCGGCCGGTGGGCGCGCGCCGCAGCGATGACCCGTCGCGGGCCTTGCGCGGCGTGGCGGGCACCAGCGTGCGCCTCACCCTGCTGCGCCCCGGCGAGGCGCTGCCGCGCGATCTGGTGCTGGTGCGCGAAAGCATCGTCCTCACCAGCGTCAACGGCCGCCTGCTCGAGCCGGGTTACGGCCTGCTGCGCATCAGTCATTTCCACGGCGATACCGCGCAGGAGCTCGGGCGCGTGCTCGATCGCCTCGAGCGCGGCAACGGCGGGCCGCTGGCCGGCGTGGTGCTCGATCTCCGCAACAATCCCGGCGGCCTGCTCACCACCGCTGTCGAGGTGGCCGATGCCTTCCTCGAGGGCGGCGTGGTCGCCACCACCCGCGGCCGCACCGATGCGGCCAACCGGCTTTACCGCGCGGGTCCCGGCGATCGCCTGCGGGGCGCGCCGATGACGGTGTTGATCGACGTCGGCACCGCGAGCTCCGCCGAAGTGCTGGCCGGTGCCCTGCGCGACCAGCGGCGCGCCCTGCTGCTCGGCGCGCGCAGCTTCGGCAAGGGCTCGGTGCAGACCGTCGTCGACCTCGGCAATGGCGACGCGCTGAAGCTCACCACCGCGCGCTATTTCACGCCGGGCGGGCGCTCGATCCAGGCCACCGGCATCCTGCCCGATGTCCTGCTGCCCGGTACCGCCATCCGCGGCCTGCGCGAGCAGGATCTGCCCGGCCATCTCGCCGGCGATGCCGAAGTGGCGGCCGGCTACGCCACCGGCATGATCATCGAGGGCGATGCACCGATCGCCGAGGCGCTGCGCCGCGTCAGGCAGGCGGCGGAAGCGCGGGCGGCCGATGCACCGCGTCCCGGGCGCGCGCCGTAGCCCCTCAGCCGCGCAGCCGCGAACGGCGCTCCAGTCCGCGGCGGATCAGCAGGGCGGCACCGAAGCCCAGCGCGAATCCCGACAGGTGCGCCCACCACGCCACGGCGCCAAAGCTCGGGCCGGCAAAGGTGAAGAGCACCTGCAGCACCACCCACAGCGTGATCAACACCACCGCCGGCATGCGCACGAAGTGCAGCCACAGGCCCAGCGGCAGCACCACCCCGAGGCGGGCGGTCGGGAACAGCGCGAGGTAGGCGCCGATCAGTGCCGAGACCGCACCGGAGGCGCCGATGATCACGTGGTCGGGGCGGTCGAGCGAGACGGCCGCCACCAGGTTCGAGAGTGCGCCGCCAGCGACGAAGAACAGCAGCAGCCGCCACGGTCCGAGCGCGCGCTCCGCCGGCAGGCCGAACACCAGCAGGAACAGCATGTTGCCGAGCAGGTGCAGGCCATCGGCGTGCAGCCAGAGCGCGGTGACGAGGGTGGCGGCACGATCGGCCTGCAGCAGTGCCGGCCAGTCGCCGGGCTGCGCCGACAGCGCACCCCAGCGCAGCAGCAGGCCATCCCGCGCGAGCGGATCGGACAGCGCGAGCACCGCGAACGCACCGATGCACAGCACGAGCAGCAGTGGCGTGGCCCAGCGCAGCACCGGGTGGCGGCGTCCCGGCGCATCGACGAACACCATCAGCGTGCCACCCACAGCGCGCGGCCCTGCCAGTCGAGCAGCAGGCCGTCGCGGCGGATCTCGCGCAGTATCAGCCCCGGAGCCGGCGCATCGCCCTCGCGCAGGCGCTGGCCGTCGACGATGACGAGCCGCTGCGCCGGATCGTCGGCGTAGACGTGCATCGAGATCCGCAGCGGCGGCAGCGCCGCGCGCTCGGCCGCGCCCAGCCGGATCAGGTCGAGCGCGCCGGTCGTGCTGCCGGAGGCCTCCTCCGGCCTGCGCACCTCGCCCAACGGCGCGGGGTGTGCCGGGGTGGCGGGTGCTGGGGGCTGCCGCGGTGCGGGGGTCCAGGTCGGGTCGGCCGCGCGGGCATCGCCGGTGGCGGGCCAGGCGGTTGCCGGCATCGGTGCGTTGGCGCTGAGGCCTGCGACATCGGATCGCCCGCCCCACCACGCCGTGGCCAGCACGGCGAGCAGCAGGCCCAGCAGGAGCGCGACGATGAGCCAGGGCCACGAGGCGGGGCGTCGCGCGGCGGGCATCGGGCCGTCGAGCAGTCGCGGCAGCTCGCCGCGTCGGCGCGCCGCCTCCGAGCGTCGCAGGGCTTCGAGGATCAGCGACATGCCGGCTCCCTCATTCCAGCACCTCGCGAAGCCGCGGGCCGGCATCGCGCTCGGCCCCCAGGGCGCGCAGGGTGGCGGGTCCCGGCACCCCGTCGATGGCCAGCCCGTGCCGCCGCTGCACCTCGCGCAGCGCGGCGACCAGCCCGGCGTCGAGCACCGCCGGCCCGTGCACTGCGCCGCCGCCGGAAGCGGTCATCAGCCGCGTGGCCAGCCAGTCGACATCGGGGCCGCTGTCGCCCGGCTGCGGCACGCGCACCAGCAGTCGCGGCGCGCGCCAGATCGCGAGGCTCCGGCCGCGGAAGTGGCGCGCAAGATCGACCCGATCCACATCGACCACGACCTCGTCCAGCCAGAGCCGGGCGCGTCGCGCATCGGCCCCCAGCAGCACCGCCCAGGCGCCGTGGCGCGTCCGCACCGGGCGTGCACGCGCGCCGTCGGCGATCGCCGTTGCCTCGAGGAACACCAGCGCCGGACGCCCGGCGGCCACGAGGGCATCGAGGCCCAGGTTGGCCTGGCACAGCAGCCCGGGCGCCAGCAGGGGTGCGCAGCGGCGCAGTGCCGCGGTGTCGGCCTCGGCAGCGCGCACCGCCCAGAGCCGCATCAGTTCCGACGCGGGCAGGTCGAGTGCCGGATCGGCAAGCGCCAGGCGCGTGGCCAGCGTGGCCGGGTCGAGGCGCGGCGGCGGCAGCGGCGCGGCGATCCGGGCTTCGGCAAGGCCCGGCGCGAGCTCGGGCGAGGGGGGCGCGAGCGGGCGTTCGGGCAGCAGCGCGAAGACGCCGATCGCGAGCACGAGTGCCGCAGCCACCGTCACCGCCGTCGATGGCCGGGGCAGCCGCTTCAGCGGTCGCACCAGCACCTCGCGCGCGGCGAGGTCGACCAGACGCTCGCCCACCGGGTGCTCGTCGCGGGCGTAGCCGGCCAGCAGCGCCCGCTCGGCGATCACGTTGATCAGCCGCGGCACGCCGCCGGAATGCTGGTGCAGGCGCTTCACCGCCAGCCGCGTGAACGGGAAGCGCGTGGCACCGGCCACCGCCACGCGGTGCCGCACGTAGCCATCGACCTCATCGGCGTCGAGCGGCGTGAGATGGAAGCGCGCGGTGATGCGCTGCGCAAGCTGGCGCAGCTCCGGACGGTCGAGGAGGTCGCGCAGCTCGGGCTGGCCCAGCAGCACCATCTGCAGCAGCTTCTGCGTTGGTGTCTCGAGGTTGGTGAGCAGCCGCACCTGCTCGAGTGCCGCCATCGACAGGTTCTGCGCCTCGTCGATGATCACCACCACGCGCAGTCCTTGAGCGTAGGCGTCGATCAGGTAGGCGTTGAGGCGGTCGTAAAGGCCCTTCAAGCTGCCGCGTGCGCCGTCGATGTCGAGGCGCAGTTCCTCGGCGATGGTCTCCAGCAGCTCCACCGGCGACAGCAGCGGGTTCAGCACCAGCGCGACGCGCACGGTCTCCGGCAATTGTTCGAGCAGCAGCCGGCACAGCGTGGTCTTGCCGGTGCCGACCTCGCCGGTGAGCTGCACGAAGCCACCACCACCGCCCTGGGTGATGCCGTAGTGCAGGTGCGCCAGGGCTTCGCGGTGGCGCTCGCTCAGGTAGACGAAGCGCGGGTCCGGCGTGATCGAGAACGGTGCTTCGGCGAAGCCGTAGGTCTCGAGGAGCATGGGAGCGCGGGTGCGGGTGGAGGTCTAGGGTGACACGGCGGCGACGATGCGGCGATGTGCGGCGTGATCAACGCATAGGTGAACGACGGGAAGCCGGCCCCGTCAACGTGGCGACGCAGCGTGCGCACGCGGCGCTCACTCCGCCAGCGTCAGCAGCGAGGCGTTGCCGCCGGCGGCCGTGGTGTTCACCGTGAGCGTGCGCTCGGTGGCGAACTTCGGCAGATAGTGCGGGCCACCGGCCTTCGGGCCGGTGCCTGAGAGGCCTTCGCCGCCGAAGGGCTGCACGCCGACCACCGCGCCAATCTGGTTGCGGTTGACGTAGCAGTTGCCGACGCGCACGTGCTTGGCGATGTGCTGCACGGTGGCGTCGATGCGCGAGTGGATGCCCAGCGTCAGGCCGAAGCCGGTGCCGTTGATGTCGTTGATGACCTGGTCGAGCTGGTCGGCCTTCCAGCGCACCACGTGCAGGATCGGGCCGAACACCTCGCGGTCGAGCTGCGAGAGCGACTTCAGTTCATACGCGCGGGGTGCCACGAAGCAGCCGTTCGCGCACGACTCCGGCAGCTTGGCGATGTGGATCAGGCGCGCCTCCTTGTCCATCCGCGCGGCGTGCGCTTCGAGGCCGCGCTTGGCGTCCTCGTCGATGACCGGGCCGACGTCGGTGCTGAGCAGGCCGGGGTCGCCGATGACGAGCTCGTCCATCGCGCCGGCGAGCATGTGCATCACCTTGTCGGCGATGTCGTCCTGCACGAACAGCACGCGCGCGGCCGAGCAGCGCTGGCCGGCCGAGTCGAAGGCCGAGGCGACGGCGTCCTTCACCACCTGCTCCGGCAGCGCTGAGGAATCGGCGATCAGCGCGTTCTGGCCGCCGGTCTCGGCGATCAGCGAGGCGATCGGCGAATTGCGCGCGGCGAGCGTGCGGTTGATCGCCCACGCGGTCTCGTTCGAGCCGGTGAAGGCGACGCCGGCGACGCGCGGGTCGCGGGTGAGGCCGGCACCGACGGTGGCGCCGTCGCCCGGCAGGAACTGCAGCACGTCCTCGGGAATGCCGGCTTCATGCAGCAGCTTGGTCGCGGCGAAGGCGACGAGCGTGGTCTGCTCGGCGGGCTTGGCGATCACGGCGTTGCCCGCAGCGAGCGCGGCGGCGACCTGGCCCAGATAGATCGCGAGCGGGAAGTTCCACGGGCTGATGCAGACGAACACGCCGCGGCCGTGCAGGGTGAGCTGGTTCGACTCGCCGGTCGGGCCGGGCAGCTTGACGGGCGCGAACAGCTCGCGGGCTTGGCAAGCGTAGTAGCGCAGGAAGTCGACCGCCTCGCGCACTTCGGCCACCGAGGCCGAGAGGCTCTTGCCCGCCTCCTTGACGCACATCGCCATGTACTCCGGCGTGCGGGCTTCCAGCAGGTCCGCCGCTTTCTCGAGAATGACCGCGCGGCTGGCGGCCGGCAGCGCGTCCCAGCCGGGCTGCGCCTTGACGCCGTTGGCCAGCGCCTGCCGCACGTTGGCTTCCGACGCCGCGAGGTACTCGCCGACAGCCTCGCGGCGGTCGGCGGGGTTGGTCACCTTCACCGATCCGCCGAAAGCACTCGCGCCCGGCACCAGCGGTTGGGCCGACCAGGGCTTCACGGCGGCGTTGATCTTCGTGCTGAGGTCGCGCAGCTGCGCGTCGTTGGCGAGGTTGATGCCCATCGAATTGGTCCGG
>DMHI01000034.1:6928-7990 GCA_003449515.1 Lysobacteraceae bacterium
AGCGGAAGAGGTCGCGCGGCTGCGGGATGTGCGGGTGCGGCTTGATCGCGTTTCGCTCGACCGTGGCTACCGGGTCGGCAACCAGATCGCCAGCGCGCACGCGCGCGTCGGTGATGCGGTTGACGAAGCTGGAGTTGGCGCCGTTCTCGAGCAGGCGGCGCACGAGGTAGGGCAGCAGGTCCTCGTGCGAGCCCACCGGCGCGTAGACGCGGCACGGCGTGCCGAGGCGGTCCGCGCCGATCACCTCGGCGTAGAGGTCTTCGCCCATGCCGTGCAGGCGCTGGTACTCGTAGTCGCGGCGCGTGCCGCCCTCGTTCGCCATCGCGTGGATCGCCGCGATGGTCTGCGCGTTGTGCGTGGCGAACATCGGGTACAGCGCGTCGGTGGCGGCGAACATGCGGCGCGCACAGGCGAGGTAGCTCACGTCGGTGTTCACCTTGCGGGTGAACACCGGATAGCCGGTGTAGCCTTCGACCTGCGCCTTCTTGATCTCGGAATCCCAGTAGGCCCCTTTCACGAGGCGCATCGGCATGCGGCGGCCGACCTGTCGCGCCAGCGCCGCGAGTTCATCGATGACGAACGGCGCGCGCTTCTGATAGGCCTGCACGGCGAGGCCGTAGCCCTCCCAGCCATCGAGGCTCTTGTCCGCGAACGCGCTGCCGATCACGTCGAGCGACAGCTCGAGCCGCTCGCTTTCCTCGGCGTCGATGGTGAAGCCGATCGCCTGCGCCTTCGCGTGCTGCGCCAGCTCCAGCACCATCGGCACGAGCTCGGCCATCACCCGGGCGCGCTTGCCGACCTCGTAGCGCGGATGCAGGGCCGAGAGCTTCACCGAGATCGACGGTGCTGCAAACACCGAGGCCGCGCCGCCGGCCGAGCGCAGCGAGGCGCCGATCGCGCCGATGGCGTCCTTGTAGGCTTGGAAGTAGCGCGCGGCGTCTTTGGTCGTCAGCGCGCCTTCGCCGAGCATGTCGAAGCTGTAGCGGTAGCGCGCGTTGTCGCCCTTCAGGCTGCGCTCGAGCGCCTCGTGGATGGTGCGCCCCATCACGAACTGGTGGCCCA
>DMHI01000238.1:0-216 GCA_003449515.1 Lysobacteraceae bacterium
CCGACCACCTCGAGAACTACGGTGGCGACTTCGAGCGCGTGAAGCAGGCCTTCGACGAGTTCCTGCACCGCCTGCCGTTCTACGGCCTCGCGGTGCTGTGCATCGACGACCCGGAAGTGGCCCAGCTTGCCGGCCGCACGCCGCGCCATATCGTCCGCTACGGGTTCGCCCAGAGCGCCGATGTCCGCGCCAGCGAGGTCACGCAGCAGGGCCAGC
>DMHI01000238.1:604-3746 GCA_003449515.1 Lysobacteraceae bacterium
TGAACCTGCCGGGCCGCCACAACGTGCAGAACGCGCTGGCCGCCGCCGCCATCGGCTGGCAGCTCGGCGTGGGTGCGGACGCCATCGCCCGCGCATTGGCCGGTTTCGAAGGCGTCGGTCGTCGCTTCAACCTGAAGGGCGAGATCGCCCTGCCCAGCGGCGGCAGCGTGCTGCTGGTCGACGACTACGGCCACCATCCGGCCGAACTCGCTGCCGTATTCGCCGCCGCGCGTGGCGGCTGGCCGGCGCGTCGCCTCGTGGCCTGCTTCCAGCCGCACCGCTACAGCCGCACGCGCGATCTGTTCGATGATTTCGCGAAGGTGCTGAGCGATGTCGACGGCCTCGTGCTCTGCGATGTCTACCCGGCCGGCGAGGCGGCGATCGCCAATGCCGATGCGAAAGCCCTTGCACGCGCGATCCGCAGCCGCGGCCGTGTCGATCCGGTGCTGGCCGGCACGGCGAAAGAGCTGCCGAACGTGCTCGGCGACGTGCTGCAGCCGGATGATCTGGTGATCGTGCTCGGTGCCGGCGACATCGGCGCGGTGGCGCAGCAGCTCGCCGATCGTGGCCTGCCGGAGCGGAGTGCATGAGCCTCGACGCCGCCAGCCGCGCCACCGTCGACGCCTTGAAGGCGCGCGTCGCCGCGCTTGCGCCCGCGGCGTTCGGCCGAGTCGCCGTGCTGATGGGCGGCGAATCCGCCGAGCGCGCGGTGTCGCTCGACTCCGGCGCCAATGTGCTCGCCGCACTGCGCTCGCGCGGCATCGACGCACACGGCGTCGATGGCCTCGGTGCGCTGCTGGCAGCACTCGGCGGCGGCGAGGGCGGTGATCGCCGGCCTGTCGACCGCGCCGGTTTTGATCGGGTCTTCAACATCCTGCACGGCGGCGTGGGCGAGAACGGCGTGCTGCAGGGCGCGCTCGACGCGCTCGGCCTGCCCTACACCGGCGCTGGCGTGCTCGGCAGCGCGCTGACGATGGACAAGATCCGCACCAAGCAGGTGTGGATGGCCGAAGGCCTGCCCACCGCGCGCTTCGTGCGCATCCCGCCGGGCGGCGACCTCGCCGCCGCCGTGCGTTCGCTTGGGCTGCCGGTGTTCGTGAAGCCCTCGACCGAAGGCTCCAGCGTGGGCGTTTTCCGCATCGTCGCGGAAGCCGATCTCGCGCCGGCCATCGCCTTCGCCCGCAGCTACCCCGGCGAGCTGCTGGCCGAGCAGATGATCAGCGGCGGCGAGTACACCGTCGGCATCCTCGGCGACGTGGCGCTGCCGTCGGTGCGCATCGTGCCGCCGGGCGACTGGTACGACTACCACGCCAAGTACATCAGCGACGACACGCAGTACCACTGCCCGGGCCTCGACGGCGACGATGAAGCGGCGATCCGCGCGCTGGCACTGGCCGGCTTCCGCGCTGCCGGCTGCCGTGGCTGGGGCCGCGTCGATGTGATGCGCCACGTCGATGGCCGCTTCCTGCTGATGGAAGTGAACACCGCGCCGGGCATGACCAGCCACTCGCTGGTGCCCAAGGCCGCGGGCGCCGTCGGTATCGGCTTCGACGACCTCTGCCTCGCGATCCTCGCGCAGACGCTGGAGGTACAGCGCGCATGACCCGCGTGTGGCGACTGCTGGGCTGGACTTTCGCGCTGCTGCTGCTGGCGATGCCGGTGGTGGCCGTCGTGAACGGCTGGATCGGCGCCGATCGCTGGCCGATCCGCACGCTGGCCCTGCAAGCCCCGCTGAAGCTCGTCGATGAGGCCACGCTGCGCGCCACCATCGCGCCGATGGCGCGGGGCGGCTTCTTCGCTGTCGATCCGAACGCGATCCGCGAGGCTGTCGCCGCGCTGCCCTGGGTGGACAAGGTCGATGTGCGCAAACGTTGGCCGGATCGGCTCGAAGTGCGGCTGACCGAGCTGCGCCCCTACGCGCACTGGGGCGACGATCGCCTGCTGTCCGAGGATGGCCGACTGTTCGCACTGCCGCCGGGGATGGCCAAGTCGTTGCCACGCTTCGAGGCCGCCGATGGTCGTGTGGCCGAAGTGATCGCCTTCCACCGCGACGCCCGCCCGGTGCTGGTGCGGGTGGGCAGCGACATCCACGAGCTGCGGCTGTCCGCGCGCGGCGGCTGGTCGCTCACCACGGTCGACGGCATCCACGTCGAACTGGGCCGCCACGATGCGCTACCGCGGCTGTCGCGCTTCGCCCGCCTGCTGCCCACGCTGGGTCGCGATCCCGCTGGCCGGGTGCTGCAGCGCGCCGACCTCCGCTACACCAACGGCTTCGCCCTGACCTGGGGCGAGGCTGCCGCGGCCCCCGCCGCGCCATCGGCCGCCCCATTGGCATCGAGCAACGCATGAACCGCAAGAGCGACAAGTCCCTGATCGTCGGCCTCGACATCGGCACCTCCAAGGTGACGGCGTTGGTTGGTGAATATGCTCCGGATCAGCCGATCGAAGTGATCGGCATCGGCTCGCACGAATCGCGCGGCATGCGCCGCGGCGTCGTCGTCGATATCGAATCCACCGTGCAGTCGATCCAGCGCGCCATCGAGGAAGCCGACGTGATGGCCGGCTGCGAGATCCGCTCGGTCTACGCCTCGATCGCCGGCAGCCACATCCAGTGCCGCAATTCCAACGGCGTGGTGCCGGTGGCCTCGGGCGAAGTCAGCTATGCCGACCTCGACCGCGTGCTCGAAGCCGCACGCGCGGTGGCCGTGCCGGCCGACCAGCGCATCCTGCACGCGATCCCGCAGGAGTACATCGTCGACGGCTCGCAGGAAGGCATCCGCAACCCGGTCGGCATGTCCGGCGTGCGCCTCGAAGTGCGCGCCCACCTGATCACCGGCGCCACTGCGGCGGCCGCCAACATCAGCAAGTGCATCCAGCGCTGCGGGCTGTCGGTCGACGACCTGATCCTGTCCTCGCTGGCCTCGGCCACCGCCGTGCTCACCGCCGACGAGAAGGAACTCGGCGTCGTGCTGGTCGACATCGGCGCCGGCACCACCGACATCAACGTGTTCGTGCAGGGCGCCATCCGCCACTCGGCCTGCCTGCCGATCGCCGGCGACCAGATCACCAACGACATCGCCCACCTGCTGCGCACGCCCACGCCGGAAGCCGAGCAGATCAAGGTGCGCTACGCCTGCGCGCT